>QPIL01000115.1 GCA_003666325.1 Methylococcales symbiont of Iophon sp. n. MRB-2018 | reverse complement strand
TTTTCATCTATTACAAAACGTTTAGATAGCTTTGCATTACTGAGACTAGATTGTTGTATAATTCTTCTTGAATGCAGATTTGTTTTTGCATTCGTGTGATAGCCTTGGGGCATATTAATTCCTTTGTAGTGAAAGTTTAATATGTTATCAGGGCTGTCCTTTTATTGTTTTTAAATCAGGTATAACGTGGTGAAACTATACAATTTATGTTTAGCCCCACACAATCACTACACACTTTGGATATATTTTCAAATTTTATCCCCTCACCTAGTTTATTAATAACCGTCTTTAATTCTGTTACAACAGTATGAATAGACTCTACTTAAATTTGTGTTAAGAGGGTGTCAGCCAGCTAGATCATTTAATTCGCTTTTATATCTCTTCGTACAGAGCTAGGTATTGTTCGGCACTATTTTTCCATGAAAAATCTTTTCCCATTGCCGTAGTCTGGATTTTTTTCCAGGTTTTTTTGTCGTTATATAGCAGCATGGTTCTTTTAATGGCTTCTAATAAAGCACCGCCACTGGCTTCTTTAAACGAAACACCAGTGGCTGTGTTATTAGCTAGGCTTTTAGGTAAAGCATCTTCAATGGTATCAACCAGTCCTCCGGTTTCTCTGACGATGGGGATGGTGCCATAGCGTTGGCTGTACATTTGATTTAAACCACAGGGTTCAAAACGTGAAGGCATAAGGAAAACATCAACACCTGCTTCAATTTGATGCGCTAAGGATTCATCATAACCGATAGTGACAGAAATTTTTTTAGGGTAGAGGCGTGCAAAATTCATCAATTTTTGTTCTACGCTTTTATCGCCACTCCCCAGTAAAACTAACTGTAAAGGCATTTCGACCATTTCAGGAAGGCAATCAATCAATAAATCCACCCCTTTTTGCTCTACTAATCGGCTAATTAAACCGAATACAAGAACGGATTTGTTAACAGGAAGTGAAGATCGTGCTTGTAAAGAAGTTTTGTTGATGGCTTTCTTTTCTAATGATTTTACTGAATAGGGTTCGCTTATGGAGGTGTCAGCTTCAGGGTTCCATTGATCTAAGTCCATGCCATTGATGATGCCACTTAAAACATGGTATTTATGGCTTAATAAACCTTCTAGTCCATAACCGTATTCTGGCGTTTGTATTTCTAGTGCATAGGTTGGGCTAACGGTCGTTATTCGATCAGCATAGGCTAATCCACCCTTAATAAACGATAGCATTTCATGGTATTCAAGTCCATTCGGGTGCCACAATTGTCTGGGTAAATTAAGATCTGCAAAAGTGCTTTCGGGGAACATACCCTGATATGCCATATTATGAATTGTAAACACGGTAGAAGGTGTATTACTTTCAATAGATAATAAAGCGGGGACTAATCCTGTTTGCCAGTCATTACAATGTACTACATTAGGTTGCCAGTCTAGGTGGGCTCTATTCATCGCAACTTCTACAATAATTCGGCTGAACAAAGCGAAGCGATCTGCAATGTTTTCCCAAGGGTTTCCTGTCTCATCGACATAGGGGTTTCCAGGAAAATCAAATAAGGCGGGGCAATCGACTAGCCAGACAATAACATTGCTGTCAGGCAGGCGTGTTTCCAGAATATTGGCATCCTGATTATTAACCCGCACTGAGCTAATAAAATGGACGTCTTCCGTTTTTTTTAAGGAGGAATAATTAGGTAAAATAACTCTGATGTCTTGGGAGATTTCAGCCAAGGCTCTGGGTAAGCTACCTGCTACATCTGCTAGTCCTCCTGTTTTAATGAGTGGGTGGACTTCACTGCTTGCAAAAAGGATTTTTTTCATAATTTTAAGACGATACCAGCTAGTGGGGGAAGTGTCACGCTGATGGAGTGAGGTAAGTTCATCCATGCTGTTGGCTCTGACCACACGCTGCCATTTCCAGAATTACTGCCATCATAATAACTGGAATCTGAATTGAAAATTTCAGTGTAGTTACCTTCAGCAGGAACACCAATACGGTAGTTATTCCTAGGGACAGGGGTAAAATTTAATATCACAATAAGTTCTTCTTCATCTGTTTTACGTCTGTAGCTGATGATTGAATGGCTAACATCATTACAATCAATCCATTCAAAACCTTTCTCTTCAAAGTCGTGCTGGTATAAGGCTCGATGGCTAGTGTAAAGTTTGTTCAGGTCTTTAATCTGAGTTTTTAAACCGTTATGGGATGGATAATCCAAAACATACCAGTCTAGTGCTTGATTAAAGTTCCACTCGGTGCCTTGTCCAAACTCACAGCCCATAAATAAAAGTTTTTTACCTGGGTAGGTGAACATAAAGGTATATAAAAGACGTAAGTTAGCAAAACGCTGCCAATCATCACCTGGCATTTTATTCAGCATGGAGCCTTTGCCGTGTACTACTTCGTCGTGAGAAAAAGGCAGTACAAAGTTTTCTGAGAATGCGTATAACATGCCAAAAGTTAGATGCTCGTGATGGTGCATTCTATGCACTGGATCTTGTTGCATATATGACAGCATGTCGTGCATCCAGCCCATATTCCATTTCATGGAAAAGCCTAAGCCACCTGTCCATGTTGGGCGTGTCACTTGAGGCCATGATGTGGATTCTTCTGCAATAACAACTGTGCCAGGATGTTGCTCATGGGTAATCGAGTTCATGTGGCACATGAAATCAATGGCTTCCAGATTTTCATTACCACCATACATATTAGGCACCCAGTCACCTTCTTCGCGAGAATAATCTAGGTAGAGCATGGAAGCCACGGCATCTACTCTTAACCCGTCAAGGTGATATTCTTCTAACCAAAAATTAGCACTGGCTAAGAGGAAGTTTTTAACTTCATTGCGGCTGTAGTTATATATTAATGTGCCCCAGTCACGGTGTTCACCTTTACGAGGGTCTTGGTGTTCATAAAGTGCTGTGCCATCAAATTTTGCCAGTGCAAAGGCATCTTTGGGAAAATGCGCAGGTACCCAGTCCAGAATAATACCAATATTGTTTTGGTGGCAAATATCAACAAAATAACGAAAATCGTCCGCTGTGCCATGTCGACTTGTGGGGGCAAAATATCCTGTGGTCTGATAACCCCAAGACATATCAAGTGGATGCTCGGTAATGGGTAATAACTCAATATGGGTGAAGCCCATTTCTTTTACATAGTCAACTAATTCAGTGGCTAATTGTTGGTAGCTCATAAAATTACCTTGCTGATCACGTCGCCATGAGCCAAGATGGACTTCATAGACGGACATGGCTTCTTGCATCCAGTCGTGGTTTTTACGATGTTCCATCCAATGCCTGTCTTGCCATTGGTATTTTGTTTCATCAACGACTATAGAGGCTGTTTGAGGGCGGAATTCAAATTGTTGTCCATAGGGGTCGGTTTTTACCATGATTTCCCCCGTTTGAATGTTTACTATTTCAAACTTATAACAACAGCCTTCGTTTAGTTGGGGAATGAATATTTCCCAGATACCACTGCTGCCAAGGCTACGCATAGGGTTACATCGACCATCCCAGTGATTAAAATCCCCTACAACACTGACACGTTGAGCATTGGGTGCCCAAACTGCAAAATATACTCCTTTAATTGAATCTTCTTTGTGTAAGTGTGAGCCTAGTTTTTTATAGATATTCCAATGATTTCCTGAGGCAAAAAGATGTTGGTCAAATTCGGGTAAAATAGTGCCAAAATCATAAGGGTCATAGTTAAGAGAATCATTACCCTCCTTATCCGTTATCACCAGTTGGTAGTGTTCAGAAATATCTTTTGATGTTTGATACTGAAAAAAATCAGAGTCAGGTACTCTCTCAAATGCAGGACCTTTTGAACCTAATGTAACTGTCTCAGCATAAGGAAGATACAGTGTGATTGTGCTAACTTTATCTGTTTTATGACAACCTAGAATTGCAAATACATCATGGTGCTTTGCTTCAGAAATTTTAATAAAATCAGCATCTAATGGGTTTGTTTTTACGATATTGGTCATTTACAATGCCCCGTAGTAGTGGTTTGTAGTAGAATAGATTGCACTGGATTTTAACAAATTTTCAGCTTTAATATTGAATAAATTGAATATGCAGAGTCAATTGTCTGCGAACTGTTTGATTTATATTCAATAGTAACTTTTAGGTAAAGACTTAACAGGGGAATGTATATGGCAAATTCAAATGAACCAACGCAAGATCGTTTTGTTAGCCAGCTAACACGAGGTACTGTAGCACTAATTTTAGCAGGGGGTCGAGGTACTCGTTTGCATCAAATGACTGACTGGCGAGCTAAACCTGCGGTTCCTTTTGGTGGCAAATTTAGAATTGTCGATTTTCCTTTATCTAATTGTATTAATTCAGGTATCCGAAGAATTGGTATTTTAACGCAGTATAAGGCCGATCCACTGATTAAACATATTCAGCAAGGCTGGGGATTTTTAAGAGGTGAGTTTGGTGAGTTTGTTAATTTAATGCCCGCACAACAAACTGCACAAGGTGGTGGCTGGTATGAAGGTACAGCCGATGCTATTTACCAAAGTATTGATATGTTGAGAAGCCAAAATTCCAAGCATGTGTTGATTCTTGCAGGTGATCATATTTACAAAATGGATTATGGTCACATGCTAGCAGATCATGCAAGTCAAGGAGCTGACTTAACTATTGGTTGTCTTGAGGTGTCACTGGAGGAGGCCAAGGAGTTTGGTGTTATGCATGTTGATAAAAATAGAATGGTTAAGGCCTTTGTGGAAAAGCCAGAAAATCCACCGTCCATGCCTGGTAAAGCTGATATTGCCTTAGCATCAATGGGTATTTATATCTTTAATACTGCGTTTTTGATTGAACAATTAATTAAAGATGCGCAAACGGATGGCTCTACACGTGATTTTGGTCATGACATTATTCCAGCAGTGATTGATGATTTTAATGTTAATGCCTATCCTTTCCTGAATTTACAAGGGGAGCAAAGTTACTGGCGTGATGTGGGTACATTAGATGCGTATTGGTCAGCAAATATGGAGTTAATTGGTGTTGATCCTGAATTGAATTTGTATGATAAACATTGGCCTATCTGGACTTATCAAGCACAAAACCCGCCGGCTAAATTTGTTTTTGATGATAATGATAGAACAGGCTCTGCTGTTGACTCTATGGTTTCTGGCGGTTGTGTGGTTTCTGGTGCAACAGTTAAACATTCCTTGCTTTTTTCTGATGTGCGAGTCAATTCATATTCGATTGTTAAGGACTCCGTTATTTTGCCAGAGGCAGTGATCGGTAGGAATTGTCGGATTACTAAGGCTATTATCGAAAAAGGTTGTTTTGTTCCTGAAGGTACAATTATTGGTGAAGATAAAGCTGAGGACGAAAAACGATTTAAAGTGAGTTCAGGTGGAGTGGTACTGGTGACACCCGAAATGTTAGGGCAGCAAAGACATTTAATTAGGTTAGATAAGCCGGGGGAAATTAAATTAACATGAGTTCACCTATAGCCAGCCGTAGAGCTGGTGTATTACTGCATATATCCTCCTTGCCAGGAGGCGATGGCGATTTTGGGCAGCAAGCCTATAACTTTGTTGATTTTCTTCATAATTCTGGGGTGACTGTTTGGCAAACCTTACCCTTGGGAATGCCACATAGTGATGGGTCGCCTTATCAATGTCTTTCTGCACACGCTGGGAATCCTGCTTTTATCAATATTCAATGGTTACTGGATAAAGGATGGCTGGGTAGCAATGAGCAAGATCAATGGCATGACGTTTTAAGTAAAAATGACTTACTCAGTCAATCCTTTATAGATTTCCAAAAATTCGCAAGTTCTCAAGAGAAAAAAAACTTTAAACAGTTCTGCAAAGAAAAAGCGGAGTGGCTGGATGATTTTTCTTTATTTTTTGTGCTGAGACAAGAGCTTGAAAATAGTTGCTGGAACCAATGGCCTGAACCTTTAAAAAACAAAAAGCCAGCAGCCATTAAGAAAGCAGTATCGCGTTTAAATTCATCAATTGAGAATGTTAAATATGAGCAGTTTGTGTTTTTTTCTCAATGGATTGAATTAAGGACTTATGCGAGGGGTAAAAATGTACTGTTGTTTGGTGATATTCCATTTTTTGTATCCTATGACAGTTCTGATGTCTGGGCAAATAGGAAGGTTTTCAAGTTAGATAAATCAGGGGATATGTCTGTAGTTGCTGGTGTGCCGCCTGATTATTTTTCTGCAACAGGACAGCGATGGGGTAATCCTCATTATGATTGGAAGTATTTGCAGAAAACTCAATTTAGATGGTGGATAGATAGAATCAAAACGCAGGATGAGTTATTTGATATTGTGCGTATTGATCATTTTCGTGGACTGGAGTCAGCATGGGAGATTCCTGCCAGTGAATATACCGCTATTAATGGACAGTGGGTGGCTGCTCCAGGTAAGGAGCTTCTTCAGGTGATAAAAAAAGAATGTAGTTCAATTGCCTTAGTGGCGGAAGATCTTGGAGTTATTACTCAAGAAGTGGATGATTTAAGGAATGAATTTAATTTGCCAGGAATGAAAATTCTACATTTTGCTTTTGATGGTAATGCGGATAATGTGTATTTACCACATAATCATGTGCAAAATAGTGTGGTTTATTCAGGGACGCATGATAATGACACTACACTGGGCTGGTTTAACTCCTTGCATGATCATGAGAAACATCGAATATATGAATATTTAGGATTTTCGCAAACAGCGATGCCTTTTACCCTGATAGGTGTGGCTTTGGCATCAGTGGCTAATTTGGCTATTATTCCTATGCAGGATATTTTAGAGCTGGGCTCGGAAGATAGGATGAATGTGCCTGGCACCTCTGAAGGTAATTGGTCTTGGCGTTTTGAATGGGAGCAATTAACTGAAGAGCAGGTTAAACGTCTTACTCATTTAATTAGATTGTTTGGTAGGTAGTTCACGGCTTAAAGAAGACTAAAGACTAAAGACGAAAGACTCAAGACTCAAGACTCAAGACTCAAGACTCAAGACTCAAGACTCAAGACTCAAGACTCAAGACTCAGGACTCAAGTAACTGGAACCTCTGTTACCATACGTCATTCCCGAAGTCTGTTATCGGGAATATAGTTTTAAATACCTGGATTCCTGCTTGGAACAGGCAGGAGTGACGCGGTTCTTATGCTATGTTCTACAAATAACTCTGAATGAAAGAGGTTTAGTTGTTCTGTTTGGGGTTGATTTTGTTAGTATGTTTTTATCAGAAAAACGACCAATAAATAGGTGTTATTTTACCAAATACTGCTTGTTTTTCCTATGGTTTTTGTTTAATTTATTGTTATAAATCAGATGGTTGTTGCGTTTTTAAGGGTTGGCTAAGTACTCGATTATATCGTTTATTTTTAAAAATGATATAAGTCAAGGTGAGGGAAAATAAAAAAATAAATACTTTATTAATACAGTGGTTTATTTAGAACCTCCCCACCCTCCCCTCCCCAGCAAGGGAAGGCTTTAGAGATGGAATAGCGGGCGAGGTTCCCTCGGATTTTGTTTTTTATAGTGGAAGAGCGGGCGAGCAGAGGCACTCGCCCCTACGTTCTTGCTGTTGTTGGAAATATAGGAATAGTGGGTGGGGGCGCGCCTACATGTTCTTGTATTGCATACCATGTTGATAAAACGTAGGGGTGGTAGGCTTTTAAGCCCTCTCCGGAGGGTGAGGGGAAATCAAAAAAATCTACTTTATATGCAGTAGTTTATTTAGATTCTCCCCACCCTCCCCTCCTCAGCAAGCAAGGGCTTTTAAGCCCTCTCCGAAGGGGGAGGGATATACAATGCGCATACTCTACATGGGATTTATGTCGAATTATCATCAAAATTATGTTGAGGGCAGCCAGCTATTTGGGTTTATGCCAAATAATGGAAAACTGGAATTTGAGTGCTCATATAAAATGACATAGTCCCAACTCATTTAGTTAATGTTGTTTAATTTAGTCATCGTCTCTGGTTTTTTGCTCAGGGATTGGTAATAAAGGGATATTGTATTCTGAAATAATCCTTTGCATCTTTTCTTTATTCTTCTCAATAAGTCTTTCGAGTAAGTCTTTTCTTTTATTGTCTCCATAGCGAATGCCCATCGCCATAGAGAAATCAAATTTTATACCAGCGGTTGATTGCATGGGGATAAGGTGATAACTGTCTTTAGGGCTTTGCGAGACAACGTGACCCGCCATAGGTCCCCAGAGTATGACCATATCAATTATTTCTGCTTTTAAATCTTTTTCTATTTGCATGGCAACATTGTTTTTATCGTCACCTGTCATTGTTTGATAGGGAATGCCTTGGTCCAATAAACCTTGTTTTTGTAGCCATGTAGTGCCTGGGCCTCGATCAAACATGGCGATTTTTAGAGATTCTTCTCTTTGCAAAGAAAGATTGGATAATTGAGAGGGTTGAGTTATATCATCCCAGCCACGACCTTTTGCTATCAATAAGACATAACTGGAATGATAATAAGGTTTTGTTGTTTTAGCAAAGTCAAAACCCACCGGAAGACCCATAATTACATCACACTTATATTGCTCAGTATTATCTATTTGGGATTTGAGCGTATTACGAATAAAGCCGATACGTTGAGGGAACCAGTAGTATTCAAGTTCTTGACCGAGTTCTTTGGCAAACAATGTTGCTATTTTGTTTTCAAAACCCTCTTCTGCTTTTGTGGAGTAAGGGGGGTGGAGAGGGTCTGCACAGACTCTGAATTTTTCAGTTGCAAAACTGTTAAAAGAAAAACTTGCAAACAATAATGTGAAAAGTAATTTGTTTTGAATAGAGAGTGATTTCATTGACTTAGTTGATGATGACTGAATTGTAATTATAATACAAAGCTGGATATACTAGGGCCGTTCTTTTAAAAGTCACAGGCATTAAAAAGCCCTAGTCGATAAATCGACTAGGGCTTTAGACTGTTATTTAAGTTTTAGTAACTCAAAATTAGTTTGGTAAAGAAAATACAGTGAATGTACCGCCTAATTTGGTGAAAGCACTTAAACTTCTGTATGCACCAACAGCACCTAAGCCTTCAGTATTACTAGCATCAGTACCGTCATCAATGCCAGCAGCGATACCGATACCAGCCCAGCCACCAATACCTGATAATACGCCAATATATTGTTTGCCTTTGTAAGACCAAGTATTTACGTTACCAATGATGCCTGAAGGTGTTTTGAATTTATACAATTCTTTACCTGTTGTAGCATCAACTGCTTTCAAGTAACCTTCAAGTGTGCCGTAGAAAACTACGCCACCCGCTGTTGCAACTGAACCAGACCAAACAGAGAATTGTTCTTTGTTAGACCATTTAATTTTACCTGTTGTTGCATCCCATGCAGTAAACTGACCTAAGTTAGTTGAGCCGTCTTTTTTACCGGTGATAACATCAGCACCTGCTGGCATCATGGTTAAAGTAGCACCAACGTATGGTTGCCCCGCTGTGTATGAAACTTCAAAAGGTTCGTATTCCATGCATAAGTGGTTGCCTGAAATGTAGAACAATTTAGTTTGTGGGGAGTAAGAAACAGGTTGTTGGTTTTTAGAACCCAATGCAGCAGGACAAACACCAACTGTGTTTACGTCTTCACCGTTTTGTTCTGTACTCATTTCAGGAACAACTTGTGGACGACCTGATTTCATATCAACGTGAGTTGCCCAGTTAACTGATGCGTCAAATTTTTCAGCAACTAATAGTTCACCAGTAACACGATCTAATGTATAGCCAAAACCGTTACGATCAAAATGCACGAGAGTTTTACGCATTTTACCTTTGATTTTTTGATCAACTAAAGGTACTTCGTTGATACCATCAAAATCCCATTCATCATGTGGTGTCATTTGGTAAATCCATTTTGCTTCACCTGTATCGGCATCACGAGCCCATAAAGACATAGACCATTTGTTGTCACCAGGACGTTGTGTGGGATTCCAAGTAGATGGGTTACCAGAACCATAATATATAAGGTTCAAATCTGAGTCATAACTGTACCAGCCCCATGTAGTACCACCACCAATTTTCCATTGGTCGCCTTCCCAAGTGCTTAAACTTGAGTTTGGCCCTACAGGTTGAACTTTACCGTCTTTCCAAGCGGTTGTTTTTTTAGGGTTGATTAGGGTATCGCCATCAGGCCCCATGCTGTAACCTTTCCATTCCAGTTGACCGGTACGGATGTTATAAGCAGCTAAGAAACCACGAACACCAAATTCACCACCAGAAATACCGGTGATAACTTTATCTTTAACCACTAAAGGTGCTTGAGTGTTAGTCATGCCCAATTTAGGGTCTCCGTTTTGTACGCTCCAGATACGTTGACCTGTTTTAGCATCTAATGCTGTTAAAACGGTATCAGATTGTTGTAGGAATATTTTTCCGTCACCGTAAGCTAATCCACGGTTTACTGTGTCACAACACATCACAGGAATAGTTACATCTGCATCCATTGTTGGTGTGTATTCCCAAATTACTGATTGGGTCGCTTGATCTAAAGCGTAAACAGTATTGGGAAAAGGTGTGTGGATGTAGATAATATCATTAATCACTAATGGACCACCTTCGTGTCCACGAAGTACACCCGTAGAAAAAGACCAAGCTGGTTGTAAGGTTTTAACGTTTTTAGTGTTGATTTGATCTAGTTTGCTGTAACGAGTACCTGCGTAGTCACCACCCCAAGTTGCCCAGTTAGCTGGGTTTTTGGTTAGGCTTTCAACACCACGGTTTGCAGTTGAAACTACAGGTGCAGAAAGTAGAGCAGCGACAGTTGAAGCAAGCAGCAAGCTCTTTAAAGGCTTCTTCATATGTTTTCTCCAGAGTAATCTGCCACAAGACAGAATACGGTTTATGTTATGTTTTAGACTAATATTAGTTAATGGATGGCTTTCTTTTTTGTTCTTTTTATGGTTAAGAATAATTTAACAGGAATAGCCATTCCAGAGTGTTAAATTGAATGATTTTTCTCTAAAAGTCAATAGTAAAGTTGTTTGCTTTTTACTGATTATGTTTTGATAGCATAAAGTCAGGCGTGTAATTAATCCTAAGTGTATGAAAATACAAGAATCATTTATTATTATTGGTTTTTTTAATGAAATATTTTTTGTCACTGGTCAAAGACCAATTAGCATTAAACAACAAATAATAAGTGGGCTAATAATTCAATGCTACTTTCTGAAATTTTATTGACACCGTTTATTTTGCTGTTTTTGGCAATGGTTATTGCCAGTTTATGCCAACACATAGCTGCTCCTTGTGCTGTTTTATTGGTTGTTTTAGATTTAAAAAATAAATCTTTCAGCATCAATGTTGTACCTTAATGCTGTGCCTTAAAGGTGAATAAATTCCTGCGTAAGCCGAAGTGTTTATTTATTGTGCTAGCTTATCTCGGCATCATTATCAGGGGTTTCCAAGACTCGAACACTGGATGAATATTAGAAAAACAATTTATCCTCATAATTTAACTCTTTGCTTAACACGTATGGAGTATAATTATTGCTTATATTAGCTAAATCTTAGTGGGTTTAAAATAATAAACACTGTTAATAATCTTTAGAAAAAATCATGTCAATTAGTCCAAGAAAACAAACTCAGCCCGTTATGGTTGGTAATATTCAAGTGGGTGGCGGCGCCCCCATTGCTGTGCAGTCCATGACTAACACGGATACTGCTGATGTTGCTAAATCTGTCCAACAAATAATGGAGCTTTCTATTGCTGGTTCAGAATTAGTGAGAGTCACCGTCAATACAGAAGAAGCTGCAAAAGCCGTGCCTGAGATTCACAATCAATTAATACAAAAAGGTTATTCTGTTCCTATAATCGGTGATTTTCATTTTAATGGACACAAACTTTTAGCCAAGTATCCCGAATGCGCTGAAATATTGGCAAAATACAGAATTAATCCGGGCAATGTTGGGCGTGGTAAAAATCGTGACCCTCAGTTTCAGCAAATGATTGAATTTGCCTGCCAATACAATAAACCCGTTCGTATTGGCGTTAATGGGGGGAGTCTGGATCAATCCGTTCTCACAAGACTTTTAGATGAAAACAGATTAAAAGACAAGCCCGATGAATTACCTGTTATTACCCGTGAAGCTATCGTGATTTCTGCACTAGAAAGTGCTGCTAAGGCTGAGGAATATGGTTTGGGAAAAGATAAAATTATCTTGTCTTGTAAAATTAGTAACGTACAGGAGCTTATCAGCATTTATCAAGACCTTGCCTCACGCTGTGATTACGCATTACATTTAGGATTAACAGAAGCAGGCATGGGCTCTAAAGGTATCGTTTCATCTTCCGCTGCCTTATCTGTACTAATGCAACAAGGTATTGGAGATACCATTCGTGTTTCTTTAACCCCAGAACCTGGCGGTGTCAGAACAACTGAAGTCATTGTTGCTCAAGAAATGTTGCAAACTATGGGCTTTCGCTCATTTACTCCTATGGTTATTGCTTGTCCTGGCTGTGGACGAACAAGCAGTGACTATTTTCAAAAACTGGCCCAGGAAATTCAATCCTTTTTACGTTCCCACATGCCTATTTGGAAGAAAAAATATAAAGGTGTGGAAGAGATGGAGGTCGCTGTTATGGGCTGTGTTGTCAATGGTCCTGGAGAAAGCAAAAATGCTAATATAGGAATTAGCTTACCCGGTACGGGTGAAATACCCGTTGCTCCTGTTTATGAAGATGGCAAGAAAACCGTCACTTTAAAGGGGAATAAAATTGCTGAAGAGTTTCAGGAACTGGTTATACGTTATATTGATTCTCATTACGGTGCCACTAAATAACGAGACTGGTATTAAAAATTACTAATGTAAGCTGGGCTATGTCAAATATTCCACCCAGCTTACATATAAGCCCTTAATCTTCTATTGTAGTCCACATAGCCGCTAGTTTTCCAGATGCTATACCAAAACCTACGCCTAGTGCCAAAGAAAACGAAATCAACAAACAAGGATTGTTCCATTCAAGATTTAATAGAACGTCTGCTGTTAGCATGTCAGGTGTTTGTAAAAGATAAGCAAACGTTGCCGAATATCCCAATACTGTTGCAGGAATAGTTGCCAACGCTGGAATGTTAGCCGCCAAACACGAGACTACCACGGTAACACAAACTATAATTGCAGCCATTGCAGGAAAGCCCAGTGTTGCATCAGGCGCTATATTAGTAATTTCAACGGCAGCATAAGTTGCCATGAAAACACCAAAAATACTACATATTATAGTGTTCTTTGCTGCTGTATCATCACCACCTAGAGCAAAATAGGCCGCCCAAGAAATTGTTGTAGCCCAAATCAAAAAAACACCACTCAAAGGCCCTACGGCTAAAAAAGTAGCTAAGCCAGCCAAAACACCAATACTCAAAGAGAGCGCAGTAAGACTATTCATAATCTAAATCTCCAAAACATTACCCCAAAAATAATTTACCTAAGGAATAAACAAACAAAATGTTCAACAACCAAGCATTCTCTACCACATTAATCCAGCCATTTTCATGGCTAAAACAAACAGGTTATTGAAAAATTAACTGTATACCTTAAGTAATATCATATAGTGAGGCAACTACAAAACAAACTTAAGGATTCCTCCAAAAAATAGAGTTTAATTAATGCTAATTAGCTACTGCTATTACAGTAGTCACAGCCAACAAAATCTCAAAGCGATTTAAGCATACAAAAACAAAATAAGCAAAATAGAATATTGCTTTTTTACTGTACTAGAAATATCCTTAGCATCAAAAGTAATGAGTTCTCATCCTAATGTTCTATTATCTTTAATAAATACTAGCCAAGCTCATTCAGCTATCCATGTTATACCATTTTCAAGAATAAATGGTGGTATAGTGCCTATTTTATGCCTTGTGTGTTTATAAGAAATATAAGTTTACTTATTGATAAGAATTATATTTTTTATCCATTCAGAGTGTATAAGCGTTCATAATCCAGTAGATAAAATACGCATCCAATTTACTTTAATGCCTAGCCAATGATTCAATATATTATCCGTCGTTTTTTGTATGCGTTTCCTTTGTTAATGGGAGTGAATATACTGACTTTTATCTTGTTTTTTGTAGTCAATAGTCCAGATGACATGGCTCGTATGCAATTAGGACACAAACATGTTACTGAGCAGGCCGTTCAAAACTGGAAGCACCAACATGGCTACGATTTACCTTTATTGTGGAATGAGCAAGCGGAATCTGATAAAAAATGGACAGAAACTATTTTTTATAAAAAATCCATAGGCTTGTTCTTATTTGATTTTGGATTGTCGGATAGTGGTAGAAATATTGCTACCGATATTAAACAGCGCATGTGGCCAAGTTTAAGTATTGCTATACCCTCCTTAATCGTTGGCTTACTGGTTAATATTTCTGTCGCATTGATGATGGTGTTGTTTAGAAACTCTTATCTGGAATTTAGCAGTATCGTTTTGTGCGTCATTCTAATGTCCATTTCTTCTCTGTTTTACATCATAGGTGGTCAATTTTTTATTGGAAAATTACTCAGATTGGTTCCTGTGTCTGGATATGACACCGGGCTATCAGCCATTAAGTTCCTCATTTTACCTGTCGTTATTTCGGTAGTTTCTGGTATAGGCTCAGGGGCACGTTGGTATCGAACCCTTTTCCTTGAAGAGGTAGAAAAAGATTATGTCCGCACAGCCCAGGCAAAAGGTTTAACGGAAACACAAGTGCTATTCAAGCATGTACTTAAAAACACTATGATCCCCATATTAACTGGCGTTGTTGCGATATTACCGTTATTATTCATGGGCAGTTTGATTATGGAATCTTTTTTTAGTATTCCAGGTTTGGGTAGTTACACTATTGATGCTATCAACCGTCAGGATTTTGCTATTGTTCGATCTATGGTTTTTTTAGGTTCAGCACTGTATATTTTTGGTCTGTTATTGACGGATATTTCTTATACCTTTGCCGACCCTAGGGTGCGTCTATCATAAGCAAAAACAATTTTTAGCAACAACTGGACTTTCTAAACTTCCCCGCCCTCTATTTATTTTGCTTATAAAATAGATCACTCCCCTATTCGGCTTATAGCCTTCAATTAAATTTCACTATGAATACAAACATTATCACTGAGCAAATGACTCAGGCAGGTCAAAAAATTGAACATGATTCGTTTGCTATCGTTGACCAAGAAATAGCAACACATCACTATACAGAGGCACAATGGCATATAGTGCGACGCATGATTCATGCTACTGCCGATTTTGAATTTAATGGTTTAGCGCGTTTTCATCCTCATGCTGTTGAAGCAGGTCTTGCCGCTATTTTATCTGGTGCAGCTATTGTTGCTGATGTAGAAATGATTTGTGTGGGTCTATCTAAACCCAGACTCAGCCATTTTGGCGTTAACAGCCATCATTTTATTGCTGATGCAGATGTCATAACGACAGCAAAAGCTGAAAATTCAACCCGGGCTGTGCAAGCCATGCGTAAAGCACATCGAGCACAATTACTGGATAATAGTATTGTAGCTGTTGGTAATGCCCCCACCGCTCTATTGGAAGTCATTCGCTTGATTAAAGAAGACCATATTAAACCTGCTTTAATTGTCGGTATGCCCGTAGGATTTGTTTCTGCCGCAGAATCAAAGGCTGCGCTGGAACAATTAGATAATATCCCCTGGATTATTACTCACGGTCGCAAAGGCGGGTCAACCTTGGTTGTTGCTGCCGTTCATGCACTTTTGGCGTTGGCCGAAGCCCAAACCAAGTAGCCCGAATGCAAGCTAAAAAGCCCAAAGGGACACGTAAAGGTTTTACCACCGGTGCCTGTTCTGCCGCCGCTGCAAGAGCAGCCGCTATTGGTTTGCTGACAGGACAGGTGCCTGAACAAATAGAATCTCTATTACCTAATGGTCAACGCGTAAAATTTGATGTCACAGAAGGCTTGTCTGGCCCATCAGTCGCACATGCTGTGGTGATTAAAGATGCGGGTGATGATCCTGACTGCACTCATAAAGCACATTTAACCGTAGATATTGAATATTTACCTGAGCAAGCAGAGCAAATTATTTTAACCGCTGGCAAAGGTGTCGGTACCATCACTATGCGTGGCTTAGGGCTTGAAGTTGGGGGCCCTGCCATTAACCCTGTACCAAGACAGAATATTGAGGATAATATTCGTGAGATCGCAAGCGAATTATTACGAGAGCAAGGCTTAAAAGTCACCATTTCCGTACCAGACGGTGAAAAAATGGCTAAAAAAACTTTGAATGATCGCTTAGGCATTATTGATGGTATTTCCATATTAGGTACTACCGGTATTGTTCATCCCTATTCTACTGCCGCTTTTCGAGCCAGTGTTGTACAAGGCGTTCAAGTTGCAGCCAGACAGCAGTTAGATACTGTAGTATTAACGACAGGTGGGCGTACTGAAAAATTTACTATTCGAGAATTACCTAAACTGGAGCCTGCCTGTTTTGTACAAATGGGTGATTTCTTAGGCCCTGCATTAGACGCTGCTAGGGATAGCGGTATTTCTCATATTATTATTGGCGGTATGGTCGGTAAGATTACTAAAATGGCACAAGGTGAGATTATTACTCATGCTCGCAGAAATCCCGTGAATACTCAGTTATTGGCCGACATAGCAGCTTCTGTCGGTGCTAAAGCAGATATATGCCAAGCCATAAGTGATGGAGAAACAGCCAGATTTGCGGGTGAATGTATGCAAGAACTCGGCTTAAACGATGCTTTCTATCAAGCCTTGTCTAAGCGTGTAGTTAACACATTGCAGGCACGATACCCTAAAACTTTTAAGTACACCATTTTAATCTGTGATTTTGATGGAGAAAAACTAGGACATTATGAGGAACATTAATGCGTTGTAATATTATTGGCGTATTGGACAATGGCATTCAGGGACTGACACCTGCCACATTAAAGTTAATAGAAAATGCTGATCTTATTATTGCAAGCCGTCGTACTTTAACTTTATTTGCTGAACATATCAGCCATGCCCAACAAAAAGATTTAAGCGGACACTTGTCACAAGTCGCTACTTGGATTTCACAAGCCATAGCACAAAACCAACACATCGTCGTATTTGCCACAGGCGATCCACTTTGTCATGGTATCGCAAGTTATTTGTATAAAAAACTGCCCCATGAACAGCTACACGTTGTCCCTAATATTTCTTCCATCCAACTGGCCTTTGCACGCATGGGTATTGCGTGGCAAGATGCACATATTGTCTCTGTGCATAGTAAAGATGCAGGAGAATGGAGCAAAGGCGCAGGCGTAGGTCATGGTTTATACCCACTATTACAAGCAATCTTTAATCATGACAAACTGGCTGTTTTAACCAGCCCTGACAACACTCCTGATCGTATTGCACGGATGATGTTAATTGCAAACATTAGCGACCAATTTACTATTAGCGTTGCAGAAAATTTATTGTCTGATGATGAAAGAGTGATAAGCCGTAGCAATATTGAGTCTATTGCTGAACAAAATTTTAATGGCAATAATATCGTCATATTACAACGCCAGAAAAAAACTACCGAAAAAATTATTTTTGGTGTTCAAGATAGTGATTTCTTGCAACGAAAACCTGATAAAGGTCTGATTACTAAACGCGAAGTACGTGCAGTTTCTTTGGCGCGTATGCAATTAAAAACCCATAGTATCGTCTGGGACATTGGTGCGGGTTCTGGTGCAGTAGGTCTGGAAGCGGCTCGCATCTGCTCACATGGCTATGTCTATGCCGCAGAAAAAAACAGTGCTGATTTTGCAATCGCCAGCACCAATGCCGAAAATTTTGAGGTATATAACTATCACTTAATTAATAATAAAGCACCTCTAGGCATGGAAAACTGGCCTAAGCCTGATGCAGTATTTATAGGCGGTACAGGAGGTGAATTAGCCCCGTTAATTAACCTATGTTTACAACAATTAAATCCAGATGGCTGGCTGGTAATGAATTTTGTCACAGTAGAAAACCTGGCTACTGCCATTGAAACCCTAAAAAAACAACAGGCTATCTGGGATATTACCCAGCTTCAAGCTTCACGTAGCCAAGCTATATTAAATATGAACAGACTCAAAGCAGAAAACCCCGTATGGATTGTTTCTGCACAAAGGCAAGTCTTATGACTAAAAAAAGCGGAAAACTTTATGGCGTTTCACTAGGCCCTGGCGATCCCAATTTAATGACCCGCCGGGCATGGCAATTATTACAATCAGATTGCTACTGGACATACCCCGTTAAAAAGAAAAATAAAACCAGTTATGCTTTACAAATTGCCTTGCAAGCTGGTTTATCAGAGCCTAAAAATAGTATCCCTTTAATATTCCCGATGACACATAACAGGGAAATATTAGCAAAATACTGGTTGCAAGCCGCACGAATAGTTGTTGAAATCTTAGACAAAAACCAAGATGTTGTTTTTTTAGTGGAAGGCGATGCATCCACCTTTTCCACTTTTCAACATTTAGCAAAAACCGTCAAAGCGCTGAATGATTCATATTCAATAGAAACCATCCCTGGCGTTCCCTCGTTTAATGCTGCCGCAGCACGGGCACAAATGCCACTGGCTGATACCGATGACACCGTAGCTATCATTCCAGCAGGCTATGGCTTAGCAATGATCGAATCATTATTGAACGATTTTGATACTTTAGTATTACTCAAAGTAAAACCAATCCTAGATGACATTATTGATCTTTTAGAAGAAAAAAAAATACTTAGCAATAGTTGTTTTATAGAAAAAGCTGGGGCGCCAGAAGAACGAATAGTTCACGATATTTTAAGTTTACACGGCACAAAAGTGAATTACCTTTCTTTAATCCTAATTTCTCACAATCCTTATCGACAACGAGGAGAAATGATTAGAGGTTGCAGAAAAAAAGAAACGGCAGACATCAATGGCTGAATTACAAGCGTGCCGTATTGACAAATGGTTATGGACTGCCCGTTTCTTTAAAACCAGAAGTCTAGCATCTGAAGCTGTTTCAGGCGGAAAAGTACATTTGAATGGTCAACGTTGCAAGCCTTCAAAAGCAGTTAAAACGGGTACTGAGCTGACTATTACTAAAGAACCCTACCAATGGACTTTAACTGTGCTCGCCATTAACAGTCACCGTCGCCCCGCTAAAGAAGCTGTTTTATGCTACCAAGAATCCCCTGAAAGTATCCTTAAAAGACAACAACAAGCTATTCAATATAAACAACAACGCACTCTAATAAGCCATTCAGAGCGAGAACATAAACCCAATAAAAAACAAAGACGTCAGATTCATCGTTTTAAACAAGAGTAAAAGAGGGGCTAAGGACTCAGGACTCAGGACTCAGGACTAAAGACTAAAGACTCCTTGATTTTTGATTGGTTCTGGTGCGTGGGCAGAGATTGTTCCAGACAATCTTACTGCATTTCCACCATCCTTGGCGGTCAGCAGAGATTGTTCCAGACAATCTTACTGCATTTCCACCATCCTTGGCGGTCAGCAGAGATTGTTCCAGACAATCTTACTGCATTTCCACCATCCTTGGCGGGCAAACGTACCCTACGGCTCTTTAATTTGAACTGGGTTAATGCGGTGATCTCAAAGAATAAATTAAAATTTATCAATGATTTTTGATAGGGTTAAAAACGCACCCATGACGATAATTAAGGTCATCATATTCTTGTTAAGTGCTTTTTGAATAATGATTTCTATGTCTTTTTTTAATAATTCAAACTCACCTTTTAAACTGGCAACATCTGCCACGACTTCGTTGAGCTTTAAATCCAGGTGATTGATGTGGTTGTATTGTGATTTAAGTAGGGTGTGAATATCAGCCTGTGTGAGTCCCTCACCTCTGCCAAACTTTTCCTCAATTTCTTTAACCTTAGGGGTAATCATTTCGATGAGCATATCATCTACTTTAGTTTTATTAAGGGGTGTTTTATCGGTGTCCATATTGCATTGTAACATACAAAATAGGGCATAAAAAACCCACCTGTTTCAATGAAAATAGGCGGGGGTTTTTAGTGGTTTTAATTTTTGAAGTTCCCTCACTTGACTGGACACCATGTTGATAAACTATCAAAAAAAGGGTAGCGTTCCCTTTATTCTTTGTCTATGTATTTTGTTTAATTTATTGTTATAAATCAGATGGTTGTTGTGTTTTTAAGGGTTTATTAGATACTTTTTACAATTCTCTTGTTGAATTAAAGGTGATATCCGGCCATCGTTCTTCCGTTATTTGCAAATTAACCCGACTGGTCGCCAAATAAACTAGAAACCCGCCACTATCTTCCGCGAGGTTATCAAACGCTTTTTTCTTAAATTCTTCCAGTTTTTTTGGGTCATCAGAACTCACCCAACGCACTGTATTTATACCCACAGCATCATAAACACATTCAACATTGTATTCTGCTTTGAGCCTATGAGCAGTAACATCAAATTGAAGCACGCCTACTGCCCCTAAAATCAAGTTGTTATTTTTTAACGGCTTAAATAATTGCGTTGCTCCTTCTTCGGTTAATTGCACTAAACCTTTTTGTAAGGCTTTAGCTCGAAGCGGGTCTTTTAACACCACACGTCTAAATAATTCAGGAGCAAAAAATGGAATCCCACCAAATTTTAATTTTTCACCTTGGGTAAATGTATCTCCCACCGCAATAGTGCCATGATTATGTAAACCGATAATATCACCAGGATAGGCAACTTCTATATTTTTACGTGTTGCTGCTTGAAAAGTAATCGCCGTACTCACTTGAATAGGCTTGCCTAATCGCACATGGTTCAACTTCATACCTTTATCAAACACGCCAGAACAGATACGCATAAAAGCCACACGATCTCTATGCGCAGGATCCATATTGGCCTGTACTTTAAAAATAAAACCAGAAAAATCTTCTTCCTCAGGTGAAACTTCCCTTTGTTCAGCCATTCTAGGTTTTGGAATTGGCGCATATTCAGTAAAGGCATCTAACAATTCTATAATGCCAAAATTGTTAATCGCCGAACCAAAAAAGACGGGGGTTAAGTGTCCGTTTAAATATTCATCCAGATTAAATTCATGGCTTGCTCCCTTAACTAACTCTATCTCTTCCCTCAGCTCATCAGCCTGATCACCCAGTAATTCATCTAACTTTGAGTTATCAAGTCCTTTAATCACTTCTGCTTTAACAATTTTTCCTGCATGTTGCGCACTAAACAATAGAACTTCATCTTTATAAAGATGGTAGACCCCTTTAAATCGTTTCCCCATACCAATAGGCCAAGTCATCGGTGCGCATTTAATATCTAAAACCGATTCGACTTCATCTAATAATTCAATAGGATCTTTTCCTTCCCTGTCCATTTTATTAATAAACGTCAAAATAGGCGTGGTTCTTAATCGACATACTTCCATTAATTTAATGGTTCTTTTTTCTACCCCTTTAGCGACATCAATCACCATTAAGGCTGAGTCCACAGCCGTTAATGTACGATAGGTGTCTTCTGAGAAATCCTCATGCCCAGGTGTGTCTAATAAATTGAGTATGCAATCATTATGATCAAATTGCATGACTGAGGTAGTCACAGAAATCCCTCTTTCTTTTTCCATTTCCATCCAGTCAGATGTTGCATGCCGTTCTGCTTTACGACCTTTGACCGAGCCTGCCAACTGAATAGCACCTCCAAAAAGTAATAATTTTTCAGTAATGGTGGTTTTACCCGCATCGGGGTGGGAAATAATAGCAAATGTTCTACGCCTTGCTAATTCACTGATATGTGATGGGGTTGTATAACGACTCATTAATATTATGTACTTATATGTGTACTCAAAAGTAAAGTGACTACAGGAGCCTGTAGCACAATGTGAAATTATAACATAGTCAAATATCGATCATTTATAAGCTACCGTAACTCTCAGAGCAATCGGGCTTAAAAGCAATTAAAATTATAATTTAGATGCGCTATTAACTCTTATTTTTTGATGTTAAGAGGGTTCATCATATAACTTCAAGTCCACCCATATAAGATTTCAATACTTCGGGAATATGGATATACCCTTGTTCATCTTGGTAATTTTCCATAATCGCTATTAATGTTCTACCTGCTGCTAACCCCGATCCGTTTATGGTATGCACAAGTTCTGGTTTGCCTGTTTCTGGGTTACGCCAGCGTGCTTGCATTCTACGTGCTTGAAAGTCTTTAAAGTTACTGCATGAAGAAATTTCTCTGTATTTTTCCTGCCCTGGTAACCAGACTTCTAGATCATAGGTTTTTGAGGATGAAAAACCTGTATCTCCTGCACATAGCAACATTTTTCTATAGGGTAATTTTAATTTTTTTAAAATATTTTCTGCATGTTGTGTTAATTCTTCATGCGCTTTAACGGATTCTTCTGCCGAAACAATTTGTACTAATTCTACTTTTTCAAATTGATGCTGACGAATCATGCCTCTTACATCACGCCCATAAGCACCTGCCTCACTACGAAAACAGGGAGTATGACAAACAAATTTTAAAGGCATGTCTTTTGCCTCGACAATCACATCTCGCACTATATTTGTGACAGGTACTTCTGCAGTGGGTATCAAATAAAAATCAGGATCATTGTCGACTTTAAACAAGTCATCCGCAAATTTTGGCAATTGCCCTGTGCCGTATAAGCTATCAGCATTCACCAAAAAAGGTACATAGATTTCACTATAGCCATGTTCATCTGTATGTGTGTCCAGCATTAATTGAATAATTGCTCTTTGTAGTCTTGCCAAAGCACCTTTTAGTACTGCAAATCGTGCACTGCTAATCTTTGCAGCCACTTCAAAATCCAGACCTTTACTTTCACCTAGGTCTACATGATCTTTCGCTTGAAAAGAAAATACGGGGATTTTACCCCAAAGGTCAATTTCAACATTGTCGGCTTCGTCTTTACCTTTTGGTACGATCTCATCTAAAAAATTAGGCATGGCTGACATTAAAGCCGTCATTTCTTGTTGAATGTCTGTTAATTCATTTTCTGATTGGTTTAATTGATCTGCATAGTCCTGAACTTGATCCAGTAAGGGTTGAATATCTTCCCCTTTGGCTTTTGCCTGCCCTATATTTTTTGATCTCTTATTTCTTTCATTTTGTAATTCTTGTGTTCTAATCTGAACGGTTTTTCGCTTGTTTTCTAATGCTTCAAAAGCGACCGAATCAAAGTTAAAAGAACGGAGTTTTAATTGTTTTTTAACATTTTCAAGATCTGTTCTAAATAAACGGGGGTCTAACATATTAAATTTTTACCAAAAAAGTATAAAAAGAAAAACAGGTTCAAAAGAGCAGGATGATCATACAGGATGGGTATTGCTTACTCACTTCATTTTGAACTTTTAAGGAAAACGCACATTGCCGTAAGCTACGTTTTAAATTTGTTTGCTTATGAGTCTGCCCATCCATAAGGCAATACTACAAAATATAATATTACTGCTTAACGAAATAGCCATAGCTTTGAAATGCGATTCAAAAGTATGTCCTTGTTCAACAAAATAGAGTACTAAATAATGACTGGATAGGGTGATAAAGATGCCGATTAAAATAACATTAATGCTTGTACTATATGCTAACGTCAGATTAGTTTTAGTTAATAATATTGCACTCACACAAGCAATAAGCAATGCACCTAGAAAGTTGATGGCAAGTAAGGCATACGGATAATGCCCTCCTATGAGGGGCAAGCTACCATCAGCATATAGGAACAAGGTTTTTGTTATTGCTAAACCTATCCAGACAGCCAGAAGACAGACAAAAACATTTAACACTATATTGAGCGATGCTTTACTAATCTGACCTTGTTCAATTAAATATAATGTATCTAAAGAAAATGTCGAAAATGTCGTTAAAGAACCCAATAAACCAATTAAAATCGCTGAACGATATTCCATTGATAAAGCAACACGCTGCAACAATAAGGCTTCTGTCATTAAACCTAATAAAAACGAACCTATAATATTAACGGTTAATGTGCCATAGGGAAAACCACGCCCCAGCCACTGATAAACCCCAGTGGTAATAAGAAAACGAAATACAGCACCAAAAGCTCCACCCAAAGCAACTGCAACAATTTGATTCATATACATTAAAAATACAAAAGAAACAGGCTTGAGCTGTTAAGCTCTTGTTAACCTTAACCTTTGCATCTGCTCTCCTAATACTTAATAAAGTGTTCGCGATAATATTTTAATTCTGCTATAGACTCAATAATATCGGCTAAAGCTTGATGCGCACTTTTCTTTTTAAAACCCTCTAATAATTCGGGTGCCCACTGCCCAGCCAATATTTTTAAGGTCGAAACATCCAGATTACGATAATGAAAATAAGCTTCCAGTTTGGGCATATAGCGATAAAGAAACCGTCTGTCCTGACAAATACTATTGCCGCAAATAGGTGACTTATCGGCTGGCACCCATTGCTGTAAAAATTCAAGCGTTTGTCTTTCGACTTCTGCTTCATCAAGACTTGATGCTTTGATGCGCTCAATCAGTCCAGATTGTCCATGATGCGTCTGGTTCCATTTATCCATGGCTGCTATGGCAACATCAGGTTGATGCACCGCTAACACTGGGCCTTCTGCAAGTATGTTTAGATTTTTATCGGTAATTATCGTTGCAATTTCAATAATTAAATCATTATCAGGATCAAGTCCTGTCATTTCTAGATCAATCCAGATTAAGTTGCTAGAATCCACTGCCATTTCGTTTCCATAATGAAGAGAGTTGCAATAAATTGTAGCATTGGCTAATCTGTATAGCTAATCCTTAAAATCAACCTGTTTAATAAGACACCCATGCATACATTCACAGTTATATTTTTAATCGCTTTAGTTTTTTCTTATACTATCCAATTTTGGCTTTCTATTCGTCAAAAATCATTTGTTTTAAACCATAGAGAAGCTGTTCCTGAAGCATTTAAAGATACGGTTGCTCTTGATGCTCATCAAAAAGCTGCCGATTATACCGTAGTAAAAGGTAAGTTAGGCGATGTCGATAGCATTATTGGTATCGTTTTCCTGCTTTTATTAACCTTAGGTGGTGGAATTAGTCTTGCTTTTGATTTTTGGACATCTTTCAACTTATCGCCCATGATGGCTGATTTAGCGGCTATCGCTACTATCTTTCTAGTTATGACTGTGGTTGAAATTCCCACCAGCTTATATGGTACTTTTGTCATTGAAGAAAAGTTTGGCTTTAACAAAAGTACGCTTGCTCAGTTTTTTAAAGATCAACTGATTTCCTTAACATTAGTCATAGTGATTGCCACCCCTATTTTGGCATTGCTGATTTGGGTAATGGATAGTATAGGCTCTTTATGGTGGTTATACGCTTGGGCTATTTTGATGGGTATTTCTTTATTAATGAGCTGGCTTTTCCCTACACTAATTGCTCCTTTATTTAACAAATTTACGCCTATGGAAGAAGGTTCTTTAAAGGATCGAATTCAAAGTTTATTAAACCGCTGTGGCTTTAGTAGTAATGGTATTTATATTATGGATGGTTCTAAACGCTCAGGACATGGTAATGCCTATTTTACAGGGCTTGGTAGTAATAAAAGAATTGTATTTTATGATACTTTGATCGAATCGTTAGATGATGAAGAGCTTGAAGCCGTTTTAGCTCACGAATTAGGCCATTTTAAATGTAAACATGTCATAAAAATGCTCATTGCATCTTCTATCACCACATTATGCAGTTTTGCTGTTTTAGGCTGGTTAATCACTCAAGACTGGTTTTTTAGTGGTTTAGGTGTTGATACCCATTCAAATGCTGCCGCACTTTTGTTGTTTATGCTGGTGTCTCCTGTCTTCACTATTTTTATGCAACCTATTAGTGCTTACTTTCAACGTAAGTTTGAATTTGAAGCCGATGATTTCGCTTCACAAAATGCTAAACCCAGCAAAATGATCAGTGGTTTGGTCAAACTGTATGAAGAAAATGCTAGCACTTTAACTCCTGACCCTTTATTCTCTGCCTTTCATTACAGCCATCCACCCGCTGCTATTCGTATTGCACACTTGGAATCCAAAATGCAAACAGCATAATGACTGAGTTACAACAAGGACTTGTTATATCGCATTTAGGACAAGGAATCGCTGTTGAGTCCTCAGAAAAAATTTATTTATGTCAAACTCGCCGTAAACTAGAAACAGTCACGGTAGGCGATCAGGTGATGATATCTAAAACATCATCTGATCAAGGTCGAATTGAACAGCTTTTACCTCGACGATCTTTATTGCAAAGACCTAGTAGAAATAATAAAACACGTCCAGTAGCAGCCAATATTGATAAAGTTTATATTGTATTTGCAGTTGAACCTGCTTGCGACTTTCTGCTCATTGATCAATACCTAGCAATTTGTGAAAACAAAAACATAGCTGCTGTTTTAGTGTTTAATAAAGTGGACTTACAATCTGAACAAATAGAAAACCAGCTCCAACCCTATCAATCACTGTCATACCCCATCCATAGAGTGAGTGCGTCAGAAAACAGTGGTATTACAGAATTAAAAATAGCTTTAAACAACTATACTAATATTTTTACCGGACAATCTGGAGTCGGTAAATCTTCTTTAACCAATGTATTAATACCTGATAAGCAGTTAAAGACAAATACCGTTTCTAAAATTACTAAACATGGGCGACACACCACAACGGCCGCAACACTTTATCATTTGCCTGAAGGGGGGGATTTAATAGATAGCCCTGGCGTTGCTATTTTTGGCTTAGCAGATTTAACTGAAAAGCAGTTAGCATGGGGGTACCGTGAGTTTCAACCACTACTTGAACAATGTAAGTTTAATGACTGCCGTCATGTTCAGGACATGGGCTGTGCCGTTAGATTAGCTGCTGAAACAGGAGATATTTCAACATTACGTTATCAGCGTTTTTTAAAATTAAGAGAAAAAATACCAACGCTTTGAGCAAAAAAAAACCAGTCAAACATGGTCTGCCATGTTGACTGGTTTTGTATTCAAACAGACGTTCTTACTTAGTTAACCCTAAAAACCTAAATAAAAAATATCCGCCATTACTAGCCACTTTTTCAAATTCTAGGCACGGGCAACCATTAATACGAGACCTCAGAATGAAAGAGGTTTAGTTGCCCTGTGTTTGGGGTTTATTTTGTTAGTCTATTTTTATCAGAAAAACAACCAATAAATAAGTGTTATTTTACCAAATACTGTTTGATTTATCTATGTATTTTGTTTTGTTTATTGTTATAAATCAAACTGTTATGATGTTTTTAAGGGTTGACTATTTAGTAGCTTCCATTTTGCTAGCATCAACCTCTTCAGTCATCATCATATCTTCAGTGGCTTCTACAGTTTCTGCTTTATCCATATTCATTTCCATATTCATATCTTTATCCATCTTCATATCCATATTCATATTTTTATCCATCTTCATATCCATATCCATATCCACTACTTTTTCAACAGCTTCACTTGTTGTCGCTTCAACCTTAACTTCTTCAGCCATTGTTGCCGCTGGAATAGCAGTTTCAGTCTTTGGAGTAGCGGACTCAACAATGCTTTCTGTTGATGGATCTTCACAAGCTAATAGCACAAAAGCAACGATGGGGATTAAAATGTGTACAATTTTCATAACTAATTCCTTATTCTATAAATGTTAAAATGTTAAATTGTTATCTTAGCCTATTTTTGTGACTTTTATAAAAAAATTATTCACTATCATGTAAAGAATAATTTTAAAAAAATCTACTGCTTAAATTCAATGACTTACACAAAACGGCAAAATTTGTGATGCCAAGCGGACTCTTTTTAAAAATGCAAGATACCGCTTTATAAGGATAGTGTCAAATAAAATCACAGAATATGGGTTAAAAAGACTCAAGACTCAAGACTCAAGACTCAGGGCTAAGGTAACTGGAACTTCTGTTACTACATGTCATTCCCGAAGTCTGTTGTCGGAAATCTAGTTTTAAACACCTGAATTTCTGCTTGTAACATGTGGGAGTGACGCGGATCTTATACCATTTTCAACAAATAACTCTGAATGAAAGAGGTTTGGTTGCTCTGGGGTTGGGGTTGGGGTTGATTTTGTTAGTATGTTTTATCAGTAAAACGACCAAGGAATAGCTGTTATTTTACCAAATACTGCTTGTTTTGTTTATGGTTTTTGTTTAATTTACTGTTATAAATCAAATGGTTGTTGTGTTTTTAAGGGATGACTGCTTAGTCAATCCTCTAGGAGGAGGCAAACTCTCCCTGAACTTCTGGCGGTTTTGCAATAAAATATTTGTTAAAGCAAGGCATAAAACTCATTGTTAGAGGTATTGAATAAAAACAATACATCGCAGCCGCTTCTCCCGTTGTTACACCAAAAAACCACTGCGGTACAAATAAGGTGAAAATTGAACCAGCCAGATGATAACTCGCAATTCTCCAATTATGTTTCCAGACAAAACCACTAAGTGCTAATCCAAAAAATGAGCCCCAGTTCACTACTAAACCAAATGCACTTGGAATATTGTAACCTACATGATATTTACCCATAAAAATACAGGCTACAAAATCTCCTATGAAATTAGCTGTCATATCAAATAAATGCCATTGTGAGGGAAGAAAGTTAAAAACCAGAAAACTACCGCTTAAACACATGGCTAACAGAGTTGCTTTTTTTAATGCGGTTTTATCTGATGAATAAGTCGCTAATGCTGGCATGATGGCTAATGCTTGAAGACTAATATGATAGGTTGATATTTCACTTAGAAACAGATTTGTCCCATAGCCGCATTGATCCGCAACTGGATAAGCAAAATATTGAATAAACTCCATTAAAGAGAAGTGGAGAATAGCGTAAGCTCGTGCAACACGAACCCACATAGGCTCACTTTTATCTAAAAAAGTCACACTGGAAGCCATTAGCCCAGCTAAACCTAATCCAAGCGACATATTTGCACTAAAACACATATTTAATATGACTCATAAAAAGGGGGGGAATAATACCATATTCAATATATAACCCTAAAATAACAAGAAACCAAATCTACTTTTAAAGTGGATTCAGATGAAACAATTAAACCGCTTTCTTAACTTCATCGACAAGAAAATTAGCATACTGAACCACATCTGCTTCATTTTCACCTTCGACCATCACACGAATCAAAGGCTCTGTACCTGACGCTCTAAGTAATACTCTGCCCTTATCTGCTAACTGCTTTTCGACAGTGGCAACGGCTTTATTAATACTCTCAATTTTATCCAAATTAACTTTTTTGTTAATTCTAACATTCAATAATAGCTGTGGATATTTATCCACATCTGACTTCAATTCATGTAAGTTTTTTCCGCTTTTTTGTATTTCTTCTAATACCTGTAGCGCTGCGACTATGCCATCTCCCGTTGTGGTCTTATCTAAACATATAATATGACCAGATCCCTCGCCACCGAGAGTTGCCTGATTATTGAGTAGCATTTCCATCACATATCTATCACCTACATTAGAACGGAGCAATTTAATACCTATTTTTTTTAAGGCGTGCTCCATTCCAAGGTTTGACATTAAGGTACCAACAACATGCCCTTTTAATTCCCCTGCTTGCTGTTTTGATTTTGCAATAATATAAAGTAATTCATCACCGCCAACAATTTCCCCTTTATGGTCGACCATTGTCAATCGATCACCATCACCATCCAATGCGATGCCTAAATCAGCACGGAACTCAATAACCTTCTCAGCCAATAATTCGGGTTTAGTCGCACCACATTCTTCGTTAATGTTTAGGCCATTTGGTTCAGCACCTATTGTTACAACCTCTGCACCCACTTCACTAAAAACATGCGGTGCTATGTGATAAGTCGCTCCATGTGCACAATCAACGACTATTCTAAGGCTTTTAAAATCTATGTTTGTAGCGACTGTTGATTTACAAAACTCTATATAACGCCCGGCTGCATCCACCTGATGTTTGGCTTTACCGAGTTTAGAAGAGTCTACTGTAGTCATTGGAGAATCTATGTATTTTTCAATTTTATGTTCAATTGCACTAGATAATTTACGCCCACTTGCCGAAAAAAACTTGATGCCATTATCATAATAAGGATTATGTGAAGCACTAATAACAATTCCAGCTTTTGCTCTTAATGTCTGGGTTAAATAAGCTATCCCAGGGGTTGGCATAGGCCCTAATAACCGAGTATCTACACCTGCCGCAGACAAACCTGCTTCAAGTGCAGACTCAAACATATAGCCAGAGATTCGGGTATCTTTACCAATTAATACAAAACCATGCCCTTCTTCTGCAAATATACGACCCGTTGCCCAGCCCAGTTTAAGCATAAAATCTGGAGTGATTGGAGCTATACCAACTTTACCTCTTATTCCATCGGTACCAAAATATTTTTTTTCCATTGAACATTTCCAGCTATCAGGTTTTCTACTTTACAAAAAAAAGGAGAGGTTTTAACCCTCTCCTCTCTTTTTTGGTTCTATCACTTATTAATTATGCTCTGCCGCACCATCTATAGATGCGTCATCACTTTTAGCGTCTTTGTTCTCATCTTTACCATCAGCCTTAACATCGCCATCTGAAGGGGGTGGTGTATCATTCCAGCCTTTGGGTTCTCTGACAGGTTTTCTGTTCAACAAATCTTCAAGTTGATATTTATCAATGGTTTCATACTTCATTAAAGCTTCAGCCATTGTATGCAAAATATCTTTATTGTCCCTAAGAATCTGCTCTGCCCGCTTATAATTCATGTCAATGATTTTTCTGACTTCTTCATTGATTGTACAGGCAGTGCCTTCTGCAATAGATTTATTTTGTGTGACAGAATGACCTAAGAATACTTCACCATCTTCTTCACCATAAGACAAAGGGCCCAATACACGCGACAAACCCCATTTAGTCACCATATTTCTAGCTAATTCAGTCGCACGTTCTATATCATTTTGTGCACCTGTTGAGACTTGTTCCCAACCAAAAATTTGTTCTTCGGCAATACGACCTCCGTATAAACTGGAAATCATACTGTCTAGTTTACATTTACTAGCACTGTATTGATCCTTTTCTGGTAAAAACATGGTCACACCTAAAGCACGACCTCTAGGCATGATGCTGACTTTATAAACAGGATCATGCTCTGGCACAATTTTCCCAACAATCGCATGTCCCGCCTCATGATAAGCCGTCATCTTTTTTTCTTTTTCATCCATGACCATGGATTTACGTTCAACACCCATGATTAACTTGTCTTTTGCCTTTTCCAAATCAGTCATATCAACTAATCGTTTATTTTGACGTGCCGCAAACAAAGCTGCTTCATTGATTAAATTAGCTAAATCTGCTCCTGAAAAACCAGGTGTTCCTTGGGCAATATATTTAACTTTAACGTCTTCATCTGCTGGAACTTTCTTCATGTGTACTTGAAGAATCTGCTCTCTACCTTTGATATCAGGCAATCCCACTTCAACTTGTCGATCAAAACGACCTGGACGTAATAAAGCTTTATCTAAAACATCAGCACGGTTAGTGGCAGCAATAACAATAATACCTTCATGACCTTCAAAACCATCCATTTCAACTAAAAGCTGGTTTAATGTTTGTTCTCTTTCATCATTTCCACCACCTAAACCTGCACCACGAGAACGACCTACTGCATCAATCTCATCAATAAACAAAATACAGGGCGCATGTTTTTTGGCTTGTTCAAACATATCTCGTACGCGAGATGCACCCACACCGACAAACATTTCAACAAAATCTGAACCAGAAATAGTAAAAAAAGGTACTTTGGCTTCACCAGCAATAGCTCTGGCTAATAATGTTTTACCTGTCCCGGGAGGTCCAACCATTAATGCACCACGAGGCACATTACCCCCTAATTTTTGATATTTACCAGGGTCTTTAAGGAAATCAACCATTTCCTCAACTTCTTGCTTCGCTTCGTCACAACCAGCAACATCAGCAAAAGTTATTTTATTCTGCTCTTGATCCAGCATCCGAGCTTTACTTTTACCAAAACCCATGGGGCCGCCTCGACCGCCGCCACCACCTTGCATCTGGCGCATAAAAAACACCCAAACAGCAATCAATAATAAAATGGGACCAAATGATACTAAAAGCGTCATTAACATTGATGGTTCTTCAGGGGGTTTAGCTTTGATTTCAACAGCATTCGCCAATAAGTCATCGACTAAGTGCAGATCATCAGGAGCATAGGTTTTAAATTTCTCTCCCGTCTGCATTTTCCCAACAATAGAATGCTCGTCAATCACAACTTGTTGGACTTGACCTGCTTTTACTGAGTCAAGAAATTGAGAATAAGAGATCGAACTATCACTACGTGTTGAGCGAGTTCCAAAGTTATTAAAAACCGACATTAAAACTACGGCAATAACAACCCATAAAATTACATTTTTAAACATATCGTTCAAGTTACGCGCCCCTGACCGGAACGGCCCTCATGTTTGAAAGTCCAAGCAATCATATCAAAAAAACATTTTAAGTAACGCTAGCCACAATAAAATAGGTTTCATTTCAATAATCACACACAATTATTACTATGAATATATAGCTAAATTTATTTATTTAAACCCTTTAGCTAAAATATATACTTCGTTACTTCTTGCCCTGGATGATTTTGGTTTTCTGATGATTACCTTAGAAAAGGAAGATGCCACTTGTTTCTTATATTCATCAAAACCAGCTCCTTGGAACATTTTAATCAAAAAAGTTCCTCCTTTAGTAAGCACCGTTTGTGCTGTATACAGCGCTAATTCAGCTAAATAAATCGAGTGAGGTTGATCCGTCACTTTATTTCCACTCATATTAGGTGCCATATCTGACATAAGCAAGTCAATTGGCACACCGTTGATAACCTTATATAAAGCCTGCAATACCTCTTCTTCCCTAAAATCACCTTGTATAAAGTCTACGCCATGAATAGGATCTATTGGTAATAAGTCCAAAGCAACCACTTTATTTTTTTTGCCTACAATTTTACTCGCATACTCCGACCAGCCGCCAGGTGCAGCACCTAAGTCAATTACATTCATCCCTGGTTTAATAATTTGATCCTTTTCTTGAATTTCCATCAATTTAAAAATGGAACGAGAGCGATAACCAAAAGCCTGGGCTTTTTTTACATATTCATCATCAAAATGCTCTTGCATCCATTGATTGCTGCTTTTGCTACGTGCCATACTGTTTGTAGTGTAAAATCAATTATTTTCGTTAATAGGAAATAGAGTGAATCCTGCCCAGTTAAAACAATTTAAGACCCAAGCCCATTTATTAAAACCTGTCTTGATAGTGGGGCAATCAGGTCTTACAAAATCTGTACTACAAGAACTTGAAATAACTTTGGATACTCACCAACTTATCAAAATAAAAATTCGCGCTGAGCGGGATAAAAGAGTTCTGATACGAGATCAAATCATTACAGAATCAAAAGCTGAACTGGTTCAATCCATTGGTCAAATAATCGTAATCTATCGCAAAAAACCAGAACAAAAAAAGGAAAAAAGCACCGCGCCAAGAAGATAAAAAACCACTACATTAATGTAAACTAAACCCTTATCGTTTGCTTTTCTTTTTGAGACCTCAGTATAACTTTGGGTCAGATAAAAAAAGTGATAGGGTTTTTTAGGTTTTAGTCAAAATACAAGTGTAATAATGCGCTATTGTGCGTTATTTTGGCTGAAAGATGAAAAACTTTTAGCCTTTTTTATCCGTTCCAAAGTTATGCTGAGGTCTCTTGGCAAGATTTAATTTTCTGGAGGCAAATGCAAAGCTCTACTATCTAAGGCAAGAGCGGCTTCATGTAACGCTTCTGATATGGATGGATGGGCATGGATGGTTCTTGCTAGGTCTTCTGCACTGGCAGAAAATTCCATCGCTAATACGGCTTCAGCAATAAGCTCTGAAGCTTGTTCTCCAAGAATGTGTACCCCTAAAATAACATCACTTTCTGCATGGGTGATGATTTTAACCAGCCCTTCTGTCTTGCCTGCAACTTGAGCGCGAGCAGAGGCTGTAAAGGGAAAAATACCTACTTTATAATTCTCTCCTACGGCTTTTAAAGCTTGTTCTGATTGACCTACCCAGGCAATTTCAGGGGAGGTATAAATAACGCTGGGAATAATGTCATAATTAATTGGATTATTCTGTCCGGCGATTTTTTCTGCGACAAATATACCTTCTTCCAGTCCTTTGTGTGCCAGCATAGGGCCTAATGTTGTTAAGTCTCCTATAGCGTATACGCCAGGAATAGTAGTGCAGCAGTTTTCATCAACGTGGACAAAACCACTTTCATCAAGTAACAGCTCTACTTCTTCTGTAGCTAACTTAGCTGTATTAGCTTGTCGACCAGAAGCGACTATCAATTGATCAAGTTTGATGGAGTGGGTGCCTTCACTATCCTGATATTCAACAATGACCTTTTTGTTAACAACTTTAGTAGAGATAACACGCGAACCTAATCTGATATCAAGCCCTTGTTGGCTAAAAACCTGATAAGCCTGTTCAGCAATTTGTTCATCTGTGGCAGTTAAAAATAATTCTTGTGCTTCCAGTAAAATAACTTCAGAGCCTAAGCAGTTCCATATCCCTGCTAATTCAAGACCAATAATGCCCGCACCGATAATACCCAGTTTTTTAGCTGTCTTTTTTAAATTTAATGCCTGAGTTGAGTCAATAATAAATTTATTATCAATGCTTGCACAAGGTAGTTCGATCGGACGGGAACCCGTGGCTAAGACAACATGATCTGCAACCAATATAGATTGTTTCTGACTATTGATTTCTATGATTTCTACTTGACCTGGTGCGATTAATTTCCCTTGTGCATGAATACAGTCAATATTATTACGAGCAAAAAGCATGGCAATGTGCTCGCTTAGTGAGTTGATAATTGAATCTTTGCGTCTGATCATTTGTTTAAGATCAATATGCAAATTCTCAAGGGAAATCCCATGTAATGCTATGTCATGATTTAGTAAGTTGTAGATTTTTGATGATTCTAGTAACGCCATTGAAGAAATGCAGCCAGCATTAACAAATGTGCCACCTAAACTGGACTGTTCTTTTTTATTACTCCAGTTATCAATACAGGCTGTTTTTAACCCTAGTTGGGCGCAACGAATGGCAGCAACATAGCCGGCAGGTCCTGCACCGATGATAATAACATCATATTTTTGTTGTGGCTTAGTCATACTCTCAGTTATATGTTTAGTAGTAAATGAGCAGGTGATTCAAGACACTCTTTGATAGTAATTAAAAACTGAACGGCGTCTTTTCCATCAACTAAACGATGATCATAAGAGAGAGCAAGATACATAATGGGGCGGATAACAATTTCACCGCCTTCTACCACAGGACGTTCTTTAATAGTATGCATGCCTAGAATGGCACATTGCGGGGGGTTAAGAATAGGTGTTGATAGCATTGAGCCAAAAATACCACCGTTGGTAATGGTAAATGTTCCTCCTGTTAAATCTTCATAACTCAAGGCACCATCTCTTGCTTTGCTACCATAGTCAAAAATGCTTTTTTCAATGCCAGCAAAGTCGAGTTGATCAGCATCTCTTATTACCGGGACTACTAGACCCCTAGGGGTTGATACGGCAATGCCCATATCATAATACCCGTGGTAAATAATGTCGTTTTCGTCAATTGAAGCATTGATAGCGGGGTGTTTTTTTAGTGCTTCAATTGATGCTTTAATAAAAAAAGACATGAAACCTAATTTAATCTCATGCTTTTTTAAGAAACGATCTTTGTATTGGTTTCTTAGGTCTATAACGCTTTGCATGTTAACTTCATTGAAAGTGGTCAACATCGCGGCATTTCGTTGAGCTTGTAGCAGACGTTCTGCCACTTTGGCGCGCAGACGTGTCATTGGTACACGTTGTTCTGGACGAAAGTTGGTGCTTACCTTTGCGCTTGTATTCGATGTGTTTGTTAGCGTTTTAGTGGTAACGGGTTTTGTCTGGGTTGTCTGGGTTGAGGCAGACGTTACTTGTGCTGAATTTTTTTCAATATATGCTAAAACATCAGCCTTGGTTAAGCGTCTTTTTTTTCCTGAGCCGAGAATGGCTTGGGGGTCAATATTTTTTTCTTGGATTAAACGCCTGACCGCAGGGCTAAGAGGAATATCTTCAGTTGCTTTTTCTATTGTTTTAGGATTTATAGATTCGGCTGAGTCTTTAATCTCAATAATGGCTAAGACATCACCTCCTACTACGGTAGCGCCTTCTTTCTGTAGTATTTTACTAAGTATGCCAGATTCTGGAGCAGGCACTTCTAATACAATTTTATCGGTCTCAAGATCAATCAGATTTTCACCTTTATTAACAAAGTCTCCTGTCTGTTTATGCCAGGTAGAAAGCATCGCATCAACAACGGATTCAGGGAGGTTGGGAACCAGAATTTTAATACTCATCTTAACTTCCTTCGTTGGTATCATAAAGTGCTGCCTGAATGACGGCTCTTTGTTGTTTAATATGGGCACTAAGACTACCTACAGCAGGTGCTGCTGAAGCTGCTCTTCCTGCGTAATAGATAGTGATGTTTTTATTTATATTGCCGTAGAAATGATGTTTTGACTGATACCATGCACCTTGGTTTTTTGGCTCTTCTTGGCACCAGATCAGTTGATTTATATGAGGGTATTTGTCAATTTCAGCGGTAAATAAATCATTAGGGAACGGATATAGTTGTTCAATACGAATAATAGCAATATGTTTGAGATTATCATTGTTACGAGTTTCTATTAGATCATAGTAGACTTTACCAGAACACATGACAATACGGGTTACTTGTTGAGGATCTATTTCGCTTTGCTCAGGAATGACACATTGAAATTCACCGTCTGTCAAATCTTCCAGCGTTGACACAGCTTGTTTGTGTCTGAGTAAACTTTTCGGACTCATGACAATAAGCGGCTTACGATAAGGGCGTAGTTGTTGGCGTCTTAAAAGATGAAATATTTGTGCAGGTGTTGTGGGGCAACAGACTTGAATATTATGGTCTGCACACAACTGTAGATAGCGTTCAAGTCTGGCTGAGGAGTGTTCAGGACCTTGACCTTCAAAACCGTGAGGTAATAACATAACCAGACCGCATAAACGCCCCCATTTGGTTTCAGCAGAACTAATAAATTGGTCGATCACAACTTGTGCGCCATTGGCAAAATCACCAAATTGAGCTTCCCAAATGACCAGTTTTTCTGGTTCTGTTGAACTGTAGCCAAATTCAAAGCCAAGTACACCCGCTTCTGATAATAAAGAGTCAAAAATTTGTGCGCGACCTTGGTTTTTAGCAATGTGTTGGATGGGAAAATAAGTCTCGCCATTGAGTTGATTATGCAAAGCAATGTGGCGATGGGAAAATGTACCACGTCCTACGTCCTGACCTATTAAACGGATGCCTTTGCATTGAGTGATGAGCGTGGCATAAGCCAAGTTTTCTGCAAAACCCCAGTCTATAGGTAATGCCCCCGCTGACATTTTTAATCTGTTTTCCATCACTTTTGCAACCCGAGGGTGTAATTCAAACTCTGCTGGTAATTGGTGTATTTTGTCACTACACAAACGAATTTCATCAAGTGAGACTTGAGTGTTGCAAGGCACTGTCCAATCCTGACCTTCATATCGTTGCCATTGTCCAGAGTAGTGATAGGCGGAGTCATCTAAAGCGGGACGGGATACGGGTTTCCCCTCATCTAATAATTGCTGGTAATCTGCAACCATTTGTTGAGCGGTTTGTTCTGTCAATATTTTTTCATCTATTAATTGTTTCGCATATATTTCACGAACAGAAGGCAATTTGCGGATGGTTTTGTACATCATTGGTTGGGTAGTGGCAGGCTCATCCGCTTCGTTATGTCCCAGTCGGCGATAACAGATCAGATCAATCACCACATCCTTGTTAAATTTCATTCGATATTCAAGTGCCAATTGGGTAACGAATATAACTGCCTCAGGATCGTCACCATTCACATGAAAAACAGGTGCATGAATCATGGTAGCAACATCTGTGCAATAAAGTGTGGATCTGGCATCAAATGGATTGCTAGTGGTAAAACCAATTTGATTGTTAATGACAATATGAATGGTTCCACCGGTAGAAAACGCATGTGTTTCTGACATATTTAAAGTTTCCATCACAATGCCTTGTCCAGCAAAAGCAGCATCACCATGAATTAAAATGGGGATAATAGCATTCACACTGCCCTTGCCCCTTCTATCTTGTCTGGCTTTCACAGAGCCTTCAATCACAGGATTGATAATTTCAAGATGAGAGGGATTGAAACCTAATGTTAAGTGTACTGAGCCTTCTAGGGTGGCTATATTTGAGGAAAAACCCATGTGATATTTGACATCACCGGTTAATGCACTAGGTGATGAGGTATGAGTACCTTCAAACTCCCCAAATAATTGAGCAGGACTTTTACCTAATATATTGATTAATACATTTAAGCGTCCACGGTGTGCCATGCCGATAACAATTTCTTTGACATGTTTGTCACCAGCAGTTTGAATTAATTCATCCAGAACAGGGATTAGGCATTCACTACCCTCCAAAGAAAAACGTTTTTGTCCAACATATTTACGATGTAAATGTTTTTCAATGCCTTCTGCTGCAGTTAAAGTTTTTAATAAGTATGTTTTCTTTTCTTTACAATGCGTTGTAGCGTCTAATTTTTTCCCTTCTAATTTGTTTTTTATCCAGCGCGTTGTATCAGCATCTGGAATATGCATATATTCACTGCCGATGCTACCGCAATAGATTTCTTTTAAGGTGGAAATGATTTTTCTTAAAGGCAGCTTGTCAACACCATAAAGTGAATCAGTATCAAAGTAAGTGTCCATGTCTGGTTCGGCTAAACCATAATATGAGAACTCAAGGTCAGGTCGCGTTTTTATTGCGTTTCCTAAAGGATTGTTTGTTGCTATTTGGTGTCCACGCATTCTATAGTGATTTATCAGTCTGGCGACAGCGGATTGCTTTTTAACACTTTCTTCAGTAAAGCCTTGTGTTTTTGCTAATCTTCCTTGCGTGCTTTTTGCTAATTTTTCAAAGCGATCAACTATCGGGCTGTGTGCGATTTCATGGCTTGTTCCATTACCAAGAGAAATGAATTTTTCTCGCCAGCTTTCTGATACGGCATCAGGGTCATCAAGAAACTGCTCATATAAACCCTCAATGAAAGTGGCATTGCCGCCATAAAATGCTGATGATTCTTGAAACTGTTTTAGCAGGTTGCTCATTTTATTTCCTAGCTTTTAATAGTGGGTGTGGGTCACGTTTTTTTGCAAATGGATTAGCTGAATCAAGTTAAAGACTAGATAAAAAATGGTACATTAGCAAATACAAAGTAAATGGTAGAGTAAAATTCATTAATTGTAAGCATAATTAAGTTTTATGGCTATTAACAAATCACAATGTATAAATTATTTCCACCTTGTTTTTCAAGACTGTTGCCAGCAGAAATGCTGTCACCAAGGCTAGATGGATATATTTGCGCCGTGTCTTGTGCAGTAAAATGGAAACAAACTGTGGTAAGTTAAAAATAAAAGTCTAGTCAACACTTAAAAAAGACGAAGGACTCAGAACTCAGAACTAAGAACTAAGAACTAAGAACTAAGGGCTAAAGTAACTGGAACCTGTGTTACCACACGTTATTCCCGAAGTCTGTTATCGGGAATCTGGTTTTAAACACCTGGATTTCTGCTTAGAACATGCAGGAATGACGGAGGGAGCGGAGTGGATCTTATGCCATGTTCAACAAATAACTCTGAATGAAAGAGGTTTAGTTGCACTGTGTTTGGGGTTGGTTTTGTTAGTATGTTTTATCAGCAAAACGACCAAGAAATAGCCGTTATTTTACCAAATACTGCTTGTTTTTTTCTATAGTTTTTGTTTAATTTATTGTTATAAATCAGATGGTTGTTGTGTTTTTAAGGGTTGGCTAGATAAGGTGGGTTTATGAATGAAGACAATAAGGTTGTCCTTAAAATAAATTATCAAGGTGCGAGGAGAGAAAAGTCTGAACCGAAAATGATTCAAGAATGGAATACGAAACGGCTATGGACTGCTTTAATATTATTACTCATGGGTTTTACTGTATTTTTCATTTATTTTTTTGAAGGTGCGGCAGAAAATTCTGAAGTGCAAAAGTTACCGTTTGATCAGCCGAACAATTTAGTGGCAGCAACGATAAATTTACCCGCTAAGGTGGGCATTAACAGTGCTGAATATATTGATAAAAATATGCCTGAAGTAAAAAGTATGGCTATTAAAACAGATATTAATGTTCAGGATAAAGTGATCGAGGTAATAAAACAATCTCCTAAAGTATTGAACGACCCAAGAGTAGCAAGGGCTTTATTGACAAGAGGTATGCGTAATAAAGAGCCTATTGATAATATTGGCTCATTTGTTACTGTTAATAAAAGTAAAGCAACCGTTGTGTTTTATTTTACTGAATTAGTGAATATGAAGGGACAGATTGTTTTTCATCAGTGGTTTTGGAAAAACAAACCCATTTATGCAAAGAAATTTAAAATACTTGGCAATAGATGGAGAATTGCAACCAGTAAAGTTATACATTCTACAGTAGCTGGGGCATGGATGGTCAGGGTGGTAGATGAAAAAACTCAGATGTTGAATGAAATAAAATTTAAAGTAATTAATGAGTAATAAATGACCTATATAATGGTTAATAGATTGATAATATAGGCTTATCCAATCCTATTAGAATGATAGAGATGTCGGAATATAACCCCCCTTTTTGAAAATTAATTGTGCGTGTAGGTTTCGATAATTTGGTGTTTTTTTATTTAATAAATAGGTTTCAAATATGTCCATTTCTTTGCTAGTGCTTGAAAATATAATGCGTGAAGCGGGTTCAATAGCCTTACGATACTTTAATGATTTAGATAATATTGCTATTAATAGAAAAAGTTCTCGAGATTTGGTAACAAATGCGGACATTGCTGTAGAAGCTTTTTTAAAAGAAGCGTTGGCTAAAGCCTATCCTCAATATGGTTTTTGGGGAGAAGAAAGTGGGCAGTCGGATGATCAAACCAACCGATGGATTGTTGACCCTATTGATGGAACCCACTCCTTTTCTAAAGGTCAGTATTTTTGGTCTATTAGTGTGGCACTGGAGATTGAGCAAGAGCTTATGGCAGGGTCAGTCTATGCACCTGCTTTAGATGATTTATATATTGCCAGTAAAGGTAAAGGTGCTGTTAAAAATGGCAAAGCTATATCAGTCTCGACTGAGACCAGTTTAGCTGATTCAATGATTGCAACGGGTTTTGCTTGTTTGCGATCCTATTTGGTAGAAAATAACCTGAATCGATTTGCACGAATTGCAGAAAAAACTACGGGGCAACGAAGATTTGGTTCTGCAGCTATGGATTTATGTCTGGTTGCCGACGGACAAGTAGATGCTTTTTGGGAGCAGGAATTGAATTTGTATGATGTGGCAGCAGGCGCACTGATTGCAAAGGAAGCAAACGGTACGGTGACTGACTTTAAAGGCAATAAGGGCGTGTTTCCTAAGCAAATATTAGCAACGAACGGTAAAATTTTAGATCAACTTTTAGCTTTAATGTGAAAAAGTGACAATAAATTGAGACCTAAAAAATTCTATCATTTTTTTATCCGTCCAGAGTTATGCTGAGGTCTCAAATTAGTATTTTTTATTGGTAATTAATTTTTTTACCTATATATTCTATTTTAATGCATTTGATTAAGTAATATACGTTAGAATGGGGCTTCAAAATGAAAAGCTTTGATCGTATAGAGTCGTAAACTGTAAATTTAAAATTTAAAATTTGTATGGAGCAATACATGTCCTGGAATGAGCCTGGTGGCGATAAAAAAGACCCTTGGGGTGGTCGTAAAGATGAGAATGCCCCCCCTGATTTAGACGAAGTAATTCGTTCTCTCCAAGAAAAATTAGGCGGTATTTTTGGTGGAAGAAGTGCAGATGGTGGAGATTCCGGAGGTGCGGCAGTAAAAGGCCTAGGGTTTCTTATTATTGGCGCATTCGTTTTATGGGGATTGAGTGGGTTTTATATTGTAAATGAAGGAACGAGAGGGGTTGAAACACGTTTCGGAGCCTATACATTAACAACGCAGCCAGGTTTGAATTGGCGCTTCCCAACACCCATAGATGCAGTACAGATTGTAGATGTACAAAATGTACAGGTTGTCGAAGTGGGCTACCGTTCTGGTGGTCGTCAAGGTGTAGGCTCGGTGCCTAGAGAAGCTTTAATGTTGACTAAAGATGAAAACATAGTTGATGTTCGTCTGGCAGTGCAATATCAAGTTAAAGATGCAAAAGACTATGCCTTTAACGTACTCAATCCTACGGCGACATTAAAACAAGTCACAGAAGGTGTTGAGCGCGGTGTCATTGGTCGTAGCACAATGGATTTTGTGTTAACGGAAGGACGTAGTGAAATTGTTGCTGGTATTCAGACAGAAATTCAAAAAGTCATGGATTCTTATCAATCTGGGATTTTAATTACTACGGTTAACCTGCAAGATGCTCAACCACCAGAACAAGTTCAGGGTGCCTTTGAAGATGCCATTAAAGCACGGGAAGATGAACAACGCTTGATTAATGAGGCTGAAGCCTATTCAAACGAAGTGGTACCTGTTGCACGCGGTGCTGCCTCAAGAAGGGTACAGGAAGCAGAAGCCTATAAAGAAAGAGTGATCGCACGGGCAATAGGTGAAGTGAGTCGGTTTTCTCAATTGTTAAAAGAGTATAAAAAAGCACCTAAAGTAACTAGACAAAGGATTTATCTTGAGTCTATGGAGCAAGTGCTAAGTAAAACATCTACAGTCATGATTGATGTTAAAGGCGGTAATAATTTACTTTATTTGCCGTTGGATAAGTTAGGTAATCAAACATCAACAATGAGAACAGGAGATGTAACTAATAGCCCGTCTCCAACAAGGGTAAAAAGATCAACAAACAGTGATAATAAAATACGGACCTCCAATCGTGGCCGTGATGTGAGAGGACGCTAAGATGGGACAAAATAAAATATTAGTCGGGGCAGGCATACTTTTTTTCCTGATTTCATCTATGGTTTTTACTGTGACTGAAACAGAAAGAGCTATTAAATTTCGATTAGGGGAAGTGATAGCATCTGACTTTAAGCCGGGTTTGCATTTTAAAATGCCGTTTATCAATAATGTAAAGAAATTTGATGCGCGGATTTTAACTTTGGATTCAAAGCCTGAGCGTTTCCTAACTTCAGAAAAGAAGAACGTCATTGTTGATTCATTTGTTAAATGGAAAATTGCAGATGTAAAGACTTTCTATACCGCTGTAGCAGGTGATGTTGGACAAGCCAATGTGCGTTTAGACCAGATTATTAAAGATGCTTTTCGTAGTGAATTTAGTAAGCGAACAATTAAACAATTAGTGTCCAGTGACCGCACTGTAATTCGAACGTCATTGATCGCTTTAGCCTCACCTATTGCTGAGAAATTAGGTGTGAAAATTATTGATGTGCAAGTTAAGCGTATTGATTTACCTAGCGAGGTAAGCTCTTCAGTTTATCGAAGAATGGAAGCGGAACGGGAAAGAGTAGCCAGAGAATTTAGATCTCAAGGTAAGGAAGCAGCAGAACGTATTCGTGCTGATGCTGATAAACAACGTGAGATTATTCTTGCTAATGCGTTTCGTGATGCTGAAATATTAAAAGGTAATGGTGATGCAGTAGCAGCTGATACTTATGCTAAAGCGTATGGAGAAGATATTGAGTTTTTTACTTTTTATCGGAGTATGAATGCTTACAAAGAAACATTTAGAAATAAAGGTGATATGTTAGTAGTAGAGCCAGATTCTGATTTCTTTAAGTATTTTAAACGGCAGAAATAAGTGACTAAGTTAAGCTGTATGCACAGATAAGTGTTGTACAGAAAGTTGAAAGACAGCAAAAACGCTCCGTTTTTAACGGGGCGTTTTGTGCGAGTGGACAGTCAAAAATATGAAAAAAAATACTTGGTTATTACCACAGGGAATAGAAGAGGTTTTACCTGTAGAAGCCAAACAATTAGAATTATTGCGTAGACAATTACTTGATGTGTTTGCTTGTTGGGGATATGAATTAGTCATTCCTCCTTTCGTGGATTTTTTGGATTCTTTATTAGTGGGTTCTGGTCATGATCTTGATCTTCAAACCTTTAAATTGACGGATCAGGTTTCAGGTGAAATGTTAGGTATTCGTGCAGATATGACACCACAAGTAGCACGCATAGATTCTCATAATCTTAAACATGAAAGACCGACACGACTCTGTTATGTAGGAACAACACTGAGAACCCTAAGCAATTCAATAGAAAATACCCGAAGCCCTATGCAGATTGGTGCAGAGATTTATGGACATTCAGGTATAGAAAGTGACGTTGAAGTGATTAAATTAATGCTGGAAATGTTGGCAATCACGGGTTTGCAAAAAGTACATCTGGATTTAGGGCATGTGGGCATTTATCGAGGATTATCACAGCAAGCGGGTTTGTCACAGCAACAAGAAACTGAATTGTTTGAAGTGTTGCAGCGTAAGGCGAAAACGGATCTCGATGAATTACTGGATAGTTTTAATATTGAGCAGAAATTTAAAACTTTATTTATCACCTTATCGGCTCTAAATGGTGGGTCTGATGTACTTGTTAAAGCGAAGGAAATTTTAGCAGATACTAATGAAACAGTGACCATGGCATTAACTGAATTACAAGCAATTTCAGATTTATTAAGAGTGCGCTTTTCTGCTTTGACTATCAGTTTTGATTTATCAGAATTACGAGGTTACAACTATCACACAGGGATTGTTTTTGCAGCTTTTGTTGCTGAAGTAGGTAGAGAAATAGCACGCGGTGGGCGATACGATAATATAGGCGAATTTTTTGGCAGGGCGCGTCCTGCTACTGGGTTTAGTGCGGATTTAAGATTGTTATCATCTTTAGCTGAATCAATTGAAGAGACAACAAAACGTATTTATGCACCGCATATTAATGACTCTGACCTTAATGCAATGGTGAGAGAATTAAGAGCAAAGGGTGTCACAGTTATTCAACAATTACCAGGACACCAGCAGGAATGCGATGAATTACAGTGTACTGAAATTTTAGAAAAAGAAAACCAAAAATGGATCGTAAGATCTATCGCTTAATATAGAGATAATCATGGGTAAAAATGTTGTAGTTATCGGCACACAATGGGGGGATGAAGGTAAAGGGAAATTAGTCGATTTATTGACAGATCAGGCAGATGCTGTAGTTCGCTTTCAAGGAGGACATAATGCCGGTCATACGCTAGTTATAAATGGTGAAACCACCATTCTACATTTAATTCCTTCAGGTGTGCTAAGAGAAGGTGTCCAGTGCATGATAGGTAATGGTGTTGTACTATCATTAGAAGCCTTACTTGAAGAAATAGAAACACTTGAGGCGACAGGAATTGCGGTAAGAAATCGGCTAAGAATCAGTGAAGCCTGTGCCTTGATTTTACCCATACATATTGCTGTTGATCAAGCGAGAGAGATAGCCAGAGGAAATAAGGCTATTGGTACTACAGGGCGTGGAATTGGTCCGGCTTATGAAGATAAAGTGGCAAGACGTGGATTACGCGTTGGAGATTTACTAAATACTGAAGAATTTTCAAGTCGCTTGAAAGAGTTAGTTGATTATCACAATTTCATGCTGACTCACTATTACCAAGCACAGCCACTGGATTATCAACAAATATTAGAGACTACGCTCGCTCTGGCTGAACAGGTGAAACCCATGTTGACAGATGTGAGTGAAGAGTTACAAGCTTTTCAGCAAAGCGGTAAAAATATTTTATTTGAAGGTGCGCAAGGTGCATTGTTAGATATTGATCATGGTACTTATCCTTATGTGACTTCATCCAGTACTACAGCAGGTGGAGCAGCAACGGGTTCAGGCGTAGGTCCATTAGACCTAGATTATGTATTAGGCATCACCAAAGCGTATTCAACTCGAGTTGGTAATGGACCTTTTCCATCCGAGCTGGATGATAAAAATGGTGAGCATTTGAGTGTTAAAGGACACGAATTTGGGGCAACAACAGGTCGTAAGCGTCGAACAGGTTGGTTTGATGCAGTTTCGATGCGTAAATCAGCGCAGTTAAATAGCCTGAGTGGTATCTGTTTAACTAAACTAGATGTATTGGATGGTTTAGAAAAAATTGGCATTTGTACTGCCTATAAAATAAAGGGTGAGTTGACGAAAGTTGCCCCTTTGGGCGCGGATCAATATCAAGCTTGCGAGCCGGTTATTGAATATATGCCGGGGTGGAGTGAGGCTACGGCAGGTGTCACCGATATGGAAAATTTACCGGATAATGCAAAAGCCTATATTAAACGGATAGAGCAGTTGGTTAAGGTAAAAATATCTATTTTATCGACTGGTCCTGACCGTGATCAAACAATAATTATTGACAACCCATTTTGCATATAAATAGAGATTGTTACTGTACATAGGAATGCACACCCAAAGACAAATCACGGGTTCAGGTTTACCTGCACGTTCCTTAGTCAACTCGCAACAAAAAAATAAAACCTGTTGTTTTTAACAAGAACCCGTTAAATGGATAGCTCAAAGGGTTCTACAGTGACTGTTTGTCCTACTGAAATACTTTCACATTCTATGGCTAAAACAATATAACAATTAGCGCGGCTCATTGTGCTCATAATGTTTGATCCTTGTTTTCCTGCGGACTCTACAAAGAACTCACCTGATGCGTTTTGAGTCAATATTCCTCGCTGATATTCCTGTCGACCTTTTGCTTTTGTTAATGTGCTGCTACAAATAGCCGTTAATTGAATATTTTTTTTGATAGTTTTCTCGCCTGTTAAAAGCCGTAAGGCAGGCGATACTATTTTATTAAAAGTGGTAATGACTGAAACTGGATTGCCAGGTAGGGCAAAAAAATAACAATGATTTATTTTACCAAAAGCAAGTGGCTTGCCTGGTTTAATGGCAATTTTCCAAAAATTAACCTGACCGTATTCATCTAATAGTTCTTTTATGTAATCAGCCTCTCCAACAGAAGCACCTCCTGTAGAAATAATGACATCATCTGTTTTTGAGGCAGCAAGCAGAGTCTCTTTTATAGTTTTTTTATCGTCCTTCAATACCCCTAAATCAGTTATGTTTATACAGTTATCATTCAGTAAGGCGTTTAATGTGTAACGGTTACTGTCATAAATTTGTCCTGGTTTTAATGTTTCTCCAATGGCAGTTAATTCATCGCCAGTCGACAAAAAGGCAATGTTCAATTTTCTAGTGACAGAAACATCATAAATACCTGCAGATGCCAACAAACCTAAATCACTGCTATTCAGTTTTTTATCAGCGGACAAGAGTACCTGCTGTTGCTTAATATCTGATCCAATGTGGCGAATATTTTCATTAGCGTATGTAGACTCAGGAAATATAATGCTTGATCCATTACTTTGAATATGCTCCTGCATAATGACACTATCAGCACCAATCGGAACAACAGCACCCGTAAAAATTCTTATACATTGACCTGATTTAAGTGGTTTTTCATAAGGTGTTCCTGCCCATGAGGTGCCTATTAATGATAATGAAAAAGCTTTATTAGGTAAAATATCAGTGCTGGAAAAGGCATAACCATCCATTGCCGAGTTTGTATCTGGAGGGATATTTATTGCTGAATAGACAGAATCAGATAAAACTCGCCCCAAAGCATTTTTTAGTATGACCCGCTCACTACCATTAATAGAAGTTATTGCATCATTAATATTATCCAATGCTTGTTCAATAGTTATTAGTGTGCTGGTTTTTTGATTAAAAGGCTCAATGCCACAAGAATCAATCATTTTGTAGCCCTTAAAAAATCACCCATAATAAAAGAGCAAATTTCGGCAGGATTATTGATGTCAAGAAGAGCAGGATACATTGATTTAGAACCAAAAGAGTCCGATAACTGAGCGATTTTTTTATCTGTTGCGATAGCAATAATGCTTGGGTCATTGGGAAATAATAATGGATTATTTAATGCCGGGCGGTAAAGCTCAATTTTAGGAAAATTTTCTGCCTTAAAACCTTCTACCAATATTAAATCCAGTTCTGATTGGTCGAAAAATTTTAACTGAATATCTAATTTAGGTTCAATAATAGATTCAAATTCAGTGATAATAGCGCGTTTATGATTGGAGACCAGCATGACGGGAGATGCCCCCGCTTTTCTTAGGCGATAGCTATCTTTATCGGGTTTATCAATTTCAAAATTGTGATGACTGTGCTTTATTAAGCCAACACGAATATCTGAATTTTGTAACAACGGTATCAATTGAGTCAATAAGGTGGTCTTACCTGTTCCACTGTATGCAGCAAATCCTAAAATGGGTATCTGGGCGTTTTTCATTTATCAAAAAATATAGAATAGTCGAGATGTTTAAAATAAAACATGTATTATCCTAGATAATAACTTAATCGCTCGGTTTGTTTATAATGTGAGGCCTCAGCATAACTTGGACGGACAAAAAAAGTGATAAAATTTTTCAGGTTTTAGTCAAAATATAAATGTAATAGTGCTATTGCACGTTATTTTGGCTGAAAGGTGGAAAACTTCTAGCCTTTTTTATCCGTTCCTTCGTTATGTTGAAGTCTGGTATTGAATTGACCTGGTAAAAAAGCACTCAAAATAAAGTGTTTTTAAATGGAGCTACTCTTGTTCAGGATATATCTAGTTTTAGCCATTATTATTCTGGTTTTTTATCTATTACGAAAATTTATAAAAACACCTCCTCAAGTAATCTCTTTAATCGTTAAAAAGTCAGCTCTGTTTCTGCTTATTTTGAGTCTGCTTTTTTTAGCAATAACGGGACGGTTAAATTGGTTTTTTGCTTTATTTAGTGTGGTATTCGCATTCGCTTTGAGGGTGTTGCCTCGGCTTGCCCGTTACCTACCACAGTTACATCACTTGTGGCGCGTGTTTAGCATGAATAAAAAGCAATCATCAACAGAGCAAGTTAATAAAGCGGGGAAAATGACGGTAAAGCAAGCCTATGAGGTTCTAGGGTTAGACCCACTAGCTTCTAGGCAACAGATAATTTTAAGCCATAAAAAGCTAATTCAAAAATTACACCCAGACCGTGGAGGGTCAGATTATCTGGCAGTCCAAATCAATCAAGCTAAAGAAATATTATTAAAAAATAAATGAGACAATGCCGTTTGCAGGATGATAAAGAAAGAGGATGGATTGATAAAGGTATTTTATTAACTTTATTAGTATGTCTTTTTTTTATTTTTTTTGGGAGTGCTTGTACTACTACAACAAATAATTATGCATCAGTCCGAAACTTTCACAAAGAGTCATTAAAAAAAGAAAAATATCATGCAGTAGAGCAAGGTGATACCTTGTATTCTATAGGTTTTAGGTCAGGTAGTGGCTATAAAAAACTCGCCAAGTGGAATAAAATCCCTCCTCCTTATTTGTTGAAAATTGGTCAAAAAATCAAACTATTTAAACCAAAACAAAGTCTTAAAAAACACATTAGACCCTATAAAAAAATTAAAAAAGTTAAAGTAAAAAATAAAATTGCACAAAAAACTGTAACAATTTCAAATAATAATAAAAAGGTGTTAAACTTCTACTGGCAATGGCCGCTGGAAGGTGATATTTTAAAACAGTTTTCTCAAGCAGAAAACAAAGGAATTGATATAGCCGGGAATATAGGTCAAAAAGTAAAATCGGCAGCGTCTGGGAAAGTGGTTTACAGCGGTTCAGGATTAACAGGTTACGGTAATTTATTAATTATTAAGCATAATTATTTATATCTTAGTGCTTATGCAAATAATAGCCGTTTATTAGTAAAAGAAGGTCAGACTGTAAAAAAAGGACAAGTCATTGCTGAAGTTGGCCGTATTGGAAGACAGCAAGCCTCGTTACATTTTGAAATTAGAAAAAATGGAAAACCGGTAAATCCGTTGCATCTTTTACCGAAATAATTTACTTATTTTGCTATTGTGTTTAGGAGAGTGAATATGACTGAACAAGTATTAGATATGCCATCTCATGATGGCTCTCTCGATACTGTTGATTTTGGAAGCGACATGCCTAGCAATGCCCCAACTTTAATTGAAGAACCTCAAATAACTAGCATCGATATAGAATACGCAAAAAAATCACAGCCTATTGACGCAACAAGGGTTTATCTTAATGCATTAGGTAAATCCAAGTTACTAACAGCAGATGAAGAGAAAATATACGGCAAACGTGCTTTAAAAGGTGATGAGGAAGCACGAAAGATCATGATTGAAAGTAATTTACGATTAGTGGTTAAAATATCTCGCAGATACCTAAATAGAGGGCTTCCTTTACTGGATTTAATTGAAGAAGGTAATCTAGGCTTAATTAGAGCGGTTGAAAAATTTGACCCCGAACGTGGTTTTCGCTTTTCAACCTATGCAACCTGGTGGATAAGACAGACCATCGAACGTGCCATTATGAATCAAACACGGACTATTCGTTTACCGATTCATATTATTAAAGAAATCAATATTCATGTTAAAGCCCAACGATATTTGACCCAAAAGCTTGACCATGAACCCAATATGCAGGAGATTGCTGATTATTTAAACAAGCCTGTAAAGACTGTACAAAAGATGTTAAAGCTAAATGAGCGAGTAACCTCTGTCGATGTCCCTGCTGGTAAGGATTTTGAAAGCCCATTAGTTGATTCAATTTCTGATGAAAAAAATCATTCACCTACCGAACTACTTCAGGAAGATAATATTAAAAACAATATTATTCACTGGGTTTACCAATTAACAGATAAACAAAGGGAAGTCGTTTGTCGTCGCTACGGACTTTGTGGCTATGAAAATTCGACCCTAGAAAAGGTAGCACAAGAGTTGGGTGTAACAAGGGAGCGTGTTAGACAAATTCAAATGGATGCTTTAAAAAGATTAAAAGAAATTATTGAAGTGAGCGGTTTTTCATTTGAAGCGATATTTCAGTGATCAGTTGTAGTAGATCTGAGATCTCTATTCAAATATCTTTAAGGATCTTTTAATAGAGAATTGGGTGTAATTGCGGGATTTTTAAATGCTGAGGTAGACTGCTTAGAGCAAACACCATGAATAAACAAATAATAGATTTCCCCCTGTTTGCTTTGGGTTTTAGAGTTTTTTTTGCACTGGCGGGCTTATTTGCAATGATTTTAATTGCTTTATGGGCATCCATTTTTGATGGTTCACTGCTTATGGATAATTATTATCCCCGAACAATCTGGCATGCTCATGAAATGTTATTGGGATATTCAGTCGCTGTTATTGCTGGGTTTTTATTAACAGCCGTGCAAAACTGGACATCTGTTGAAACGATAAAGGGTGTCCCCTTGGCTGGACTTTGTCTGCTGTGGGTTTATGGACGATTACTTCCTTTTTATGCAAAATTATTACCCGACCCTTTAATCGCATTGGTTGATTTTTCATTTTTACCTGTTTTAGCGTATTTTGTAGCAAAACCTATTATTCAGTCTGGGAATATTAAAAATCTATTTTTTGTAGCACTACTTGCAATGATAGCTTTGGGTAATTTCTTTATTCATGCCGAAATTTTAGGCTTTAGTGTTGGCTCAACAAGATTAGGTTTAGATATTGTTATAGCCATTATAGTGATGACGATTTTAGTGATTGCAGGAAAGGTCTTTCCATTTTTTACTGAAAAAGGATTACATGGTGTTATGGCTATACGTAACCCTTTTATGGATAAGCTGGCAATAGGATTAAGTACGCTGGTGTTTAGCTTGCTGATTTTTGATGTTAGCGGTATTGTTTTAACCATTTGTGCGATTGTAGCTGTTATTGCTAATTTTGTTAGAGTTGCTGGTTGGTATGTGCAAAGAATTTGGTATGTACCGCTGCTATGGGTACTTTATATGGGTTATGCATGGATTATGCTTGGCTTTGTGTTTGTTGCTTTGGCTTCTGTATCATTAGTCTCGACATCGTTGGCTATACACGCTTTTACCGTAGGAGGTATTGGTGTGATTACTCTAGGAATGATGGCAAGAGTCTCTTTAGGGCACACGGGTAGAAGGCTTAAAGCCTCTAACACTATTGCTGTAGCGTTTGTTTTAATCAATTTAGCGGCTGTTTCTCGGATATTACTACCCGCCATTTTACCAACGGGCTTTAATACATTTTTATTGATTTCGAGCTACTGCTGGCTAGCAGCCTTTGCTTTATTCGTATTTATTTATACGCCGATTTTGAGTTCAGTCAGGATTGATGGTAAAAAAGGATAAAGAGTAACGGTTTTATATTTCTCATAGCCAGTTTAGTTGATGGTGATAATGATTTAATCGTTCAATTTGAGACCCCTGTATTGGCACTAGATTTTTTTGTATTTTATACGATGTGGGTTATCCGCATCAGTCCCTAAGCGTTTATGGCGATCTACTTCATAATCCGCATAGTTACCTTCAAACCAAACCACTTCGCTGTTACCCTCAAATGCCAGTATATGCGTAGTAATTCTGTCTAAAAACCAGCGGTCATGCGAAATGACAACAGCGCAACCAGGAAATGCCAGAATAGCCTCTTCCAAAGCGCGTAATGTTTCTACATCCAGATCATTAGTTGGCTCATCAAGCAATAAAAGATTACTGCCACTTTTTAATAATTTGGCTAAATGTACGCGATTGCGTTCACCACCTGATAAATGACCAACATGTTTTTGTTGGTCTGCACCTTTAAAATTAAAACGTCCCAGATAAGCACGAGAAGGCGTTTGATAATTCCCGACAGTGACCATGTCTAATCCATCAGAAATCTCTTCCCAAACCGTTTTATTAGCATCCAAATCATCGCGCATTTGGTCAGCATAGGCGAGTTTAACGGTTTTACCTAAAGTCACTGTGCCAGAATCTGGCTGTTCAAAACCTGCCATCATACGAAACAGTGTGGTTTTACCCGCGCCATTGGCACCAATAATACCGACAATTCCACCTGGTGGCAGTTTAAAACTGAGGTCGTTAACTAATAACTTATCGCCAAAACTTTTGCTAATTGCTTCAATATCGATCACAACATCACCCAAGCGTGGGCCAGGGGGGATATATATTTCCTGGGTTTCACTGCGTGTTTGTACTTCTTTGGAGGAGAGTTCGTCAAATCGTGCCAAGCGAGCTTTACTTTTTGCATGACGGCCTTTAGGGCCTGATCTTACCCATTCTAATTCTTGTTTTAATGCTTTTTGACGTGAGCTTTCTTGTTTGGACTCTTGTGCCAAGCGTAATTCTTTTTGTTCAAGCCAGTTGGAATAATTGCCTTCCCACGGAATACCCATGCCTCTGTCTAATTCAAGAATCCAGCCTGCTACATTATCAAGAAAATATCTATCATGGGTAACAGCAACCACAGTACCTGAGTAGCCATGAAGAAATCGCTCCAGCCAAGCTACCGATTCAGCATCTAAATGGTTAGTAGGTTCATCCAGTAACAACATGTCAGGTTTAGAAAGTAATAAACGGCATAATGCAACACGGCGTTGTTCTCCGCCAGATAGTTTAGTTACATCTGCATCCCAAGGGGGGAGACGTAAGGCATCTGCTGCAATTTCCAAGGTTCTTTCTAACTCCCATGCTCCCGCTACTTCAATTTTTTCTTGCAATTCTGCTTGTTCGGCGAGTAAAGCATCAAAATCAGCATCTGGATCTGCAAAGGCTTGGTTAACTTGATTAAAGCGATCAACAATGGCTTTAATTTCGGCAACGCCTTCTTCTACATTACCACGGACATCTTTGTTAGGGTCTAATTCGGGCTGCTGGGGAAGATAACCAATATTAATTCCTTTTTGAGGAATGGCTTCACCTTCAATTTCGGTATCCAATCCTGCCATAATTCTAAGTAAAGTTGATTTACCCGAACCATTTAAACCCAGTACGCCAATTTTTGCGCCAGGAAAGAAAGACAAGGATATATCTTTAAGGATATATTTTTTAGGTGGGACAATTTTGCCCACTCGGTTCATAGAATATATGTATTGAGCCATTATTTTTAATAGGATAGAAAAAAGACTTGTTCTTTCATGTTATTGAGATAAATTTAACTTTCTTGTAAAAATTAAATCTTGAATTTACATCATAAGTGCAACACTCGTAGTCAGTCAAAGTATAAGAGCCGCTTCACTCCCTCCGTCATTTCTTCATGTGCTAAGCAGGAATCCAGATACTGTCTTAAAAGGCAAATTTTTTTGATTTTTATTTGGAGTTAACTTTTAGCTTAGTAGTTCTGGTGCGTGGACAGAGATTGTTCCAGACAATCTTACTGCATTTCCACCATCCTTGGCAGTCAGCAAAGATTGTTCCAGACAATCTTACTGCATTTCCACCATCCTTGGCAGTCAGCAAAGATTGTTCCAGACAATCTTACTGCATTTCCACCATCCTTGGTGGGCAAACGCACCCTACTTCTAGGGTTATCCCCAGAAGATCCGTAGGGTGCGTTCCACGCACCAGAACTAATCAAAAATCAAGGGGTCTTTAGTCTTTAGTCTTTAGTCTTTAGTCTTGAGTCTTGAGTCTTGAGTCTTGAGTCTTGAGTCTTGAGTCTTGAGTCTTTAGTCCTGAGTCCTGAGTCCTGAGTCCTGAGTCCTTATCTGTCAAGTTCACCACTCTGCTCTTCTAATCTTTCAATAGACCATAGTTTTTCTAACTGGTAAAACTCACGCGCTTGGGCAGTAAAAATATGTAAAATTACATCGCCTAAATCCAGTAAAACCCAGTCTGAACCTTGGTCTCCTTCAACGCCCAGCGGGGTGAAGTTGTTTTCCTTTGCTTTTTCTAATACATGATTGCATAAAGCTTTGGCATGGCGTTCTGAGGTTGCTGTAACAACCATCATGTAATCAGTCACACTGGTTTTGCCTTGCACATCTATCACCGTGAGATTTTGCCCTTTATTCGCATCCAGAACGGCTTCAATCATTTTTAATAATTTTTTTGTTTGCATTGCGTTTCTCTATCTGTATTTTATTAGGCAATTAGTATGCCTAGTTATCAGTGTAAAGCTTGTGAACTTTAATATAATCAATTACTTGCTTGGGCAGTAAATAAGCTGGATTTTTATTATTTGCTATTAACTCTCTAATAGCCGTTGCAGAAATATCTAATTGCGTTACCGTCTGAAAAAATAAAAAGCCAGTGGGTTTTTTAGTTAAATCTTCTTTGTTCTGCGTTAATTTTAAGGTTAAAAATTCATTAAGCGGTTGTTGTTGGTAATTCGGTCGTGTTATGACGATAACATGTGCATAATCAAATAAAGATTGCCATTGCTGCCAAGATGTTATCTCTTTAAAAGCATCTGTTCCCATAAAAAGTAGCAAAGAGGTGTTGCTTATCTCATTTCTTATTGATCGAAGTGTATCAACCATGTAAGAAATACCGGGTCTGTTAAGTTCACGGCTATCGACTCTCAGACTTTCCTGATCTTGAATGGCAAGCTCTATCATTTTGAGGCGTTTGTCAGATGTGGTGTTTGGATACTCCTTGAGTGCAGGTTGTGCGCAGGGGAGTAGACGAATTTCATCTAAACAAAAACATTCTTTAACTTCTAAAGCGGAGCGTAAGTGCCCAAAATGGATGGGGTCAAATGTACCGCCATAAATGCCAATCATGTTAAATTAATTATGCCTAGGTGCTTGTTTATTGTGTGACCATCTATTGCTTGTGCGCTGCTCGAAATCCTTAATTACTTTGAGACCTTATCTAAACTCTAATTTGTCCATCACCTAAAACCACATATTTTAATGAGGTTAAGCCATTAAGCCCTACTGGACCGCGCGCATGAAGCTTATCTGTACTTATGCCGATTTCAGCCCCCAGTCCATATTCAAAACCATCAGCGAATAGAGTGGAGGCATTCACCATAACCGAACTTGAATCTACTTCCCTTAAAAATCGTCTGGCTAAGTTGTAATTTTCAGTAATAATAGATTCTGTATGGGCAGAACTGTGTTGATTGATATGTTCAATAGCCATATCAATATCATCGACAATTTTTATTGATAATATGGCAGATAAATATTCAGTATCCCAATCTTCTTCTGTAGCACGAATACAATCGGTAATTAACGAGCAGGTTTTAAGACAGCCACGTAATTCAACACCTTCTGCTTGGTATTTTTTTGCCAGTATCGGTAAAACTTTGGCTGCAATGTGTTCTGCTATCAATAATGTTTCCATTGCATTACAAACGCCATAACGATGTGTTTTAGCATTAAAAGCAATGTTGATGGCTTTCTCAATATCGGCTTCATTATCAATAAAAACATGGCAAATGCCATCCAGATGTTTGATCACAGGGATACTTGATTCCTTACTGATACGTTGAATTAAACCTTTGCCTCCACGCGGCACAATAACATCAACATATTTGTCTAAGGTAATAAGTGCGCCGACTGCTGCACGGTCTGTGGTTGCAACGACCTGAACGGCTGTGCTGGGCAAGCCAGTGGCTTCCAGTCCCTCGGTAATACAATGGGCAATGGCTTGATTTGAATGAATAGCTTCAGAACCGCCTCTTAATATGCAAGCGTTACCAGACTTTAGGCATAAAGCGGCTGCATCAATGGTGACGTTTGGACGAGACTCATAAATGATACCGATAACACCTAAGGGGACTCGCATTTGTCCCACTTGAATACCACTGGGGCGATAACTTAGATCTGTGATTGTGCCAACGGGGTCAGCTAATGCGGCAATTTGATGAATACCTTCGATCATGGCATCAATTCTAGCCGTTGTCAGTTGAAGACGATCGAGTAAAGCGGCATCCAATCCATTTTCTTTACCGGCAATAAGATCTTTATTGTTTTCAATGGCTAGTTTATCTCTACTATCCGATAAAGACTTGGCTATATTTAATAGCGCCTCATTTTTTTTACCTGAGTCTACCCTGCTTATTTCACGACCTGCTTTTTTTGCTTGCTGGCCCAGTTTGTTCATGTATTGCACAATTTCCACGTTAAAAACTCTTACAGTAAATTAGCACGGCATTATATACTAAATCTCTAAACCTAGAGGTCAAAAGAGTCGGGAGTCGGGACTCAAGACGAAAGACGAAAGACGAAAGACGAAAGACTCAAGACTAAAGACGAAAGACTCAAGACTAAAGACTAAAGACTAAAGACTAAAGACTAAAGACTAAAGACTAAAGACTAAAGACTAAAGACTAAAGACTAAAGACTAAAGACTAAAGACTAAAGACTCAGGATTCAGGATTCAGGACTAAAGTAACTGGAACCTGTGTTACTACACGTCATTCCCGAAGTCTGTTATCGGGAATCTAGTTTTAAATACCTGGATTTCTGCTTAGAACTTGGGGGAGTGACGCGGATCTTATACCCTCTTCTACAAATAACTCTGAATGAAAGAGGTTTAGTTGCTCTGTGTTTGGGTTGATTTTGAACGACCAAGAAATAGCCGTTATTTTACCAAATACTGCTTGTTTTTTTCTATGGTTTTTGTTTAATTTATTGTTATAAATCAGATGGTTGTTGTATTTTTAAGGGATGACTGCTTATTAAAAATCAGAAAATATTTTGCAGGATAAAAGTGACAGCTCAAAATTACATTGGTTTTTGAAAAGAAAGAACGAGGTATTTTAATAACCCTGTACGACTCACTACCTCAACAATTAAAGTTTCTATGGCTGCACTAATATTTTTATAACCTTCTTTCATACCCATAGTTCTTAAATAACTATAGGTAGGCAGAGTGTTTTTGCTGATGTTTTTTTCTATTTTTATATTAAAGCCTGTTTTTTTAGCCAGTTTTCTATACCCTTCAGAGCTGCACTGCACATTGCATTGCCCATAAAACCCCTGCCCAAAAGGCGATGGCAATTTTAATTTTGTTATTGGTAAGAAGGCGGGAGTCGGGACAAAATCAGATAATGCTAAATGTCCTCCTGGTTTTAATACCCGAAAGGCTTCCTGAAAAAATATTTCTCTATCAGGGAAATGAAAGATACATTCAACGGCTAAAAGCACATCAAATGAATTATCAGGGAAAGGAAGAGCACAAGCATTACCTTGCTGAAACTGGATTTTATTAGTCGCAGTAGGACGTACCTTATTAATAGCTCTGCGAAGTTGGCGATCATCTAAATTAAGCCCTAATAATTCAAGCTTATTAAAGTTTTCATTCAAATAGGCAATGGTGCCACCAAACCCACAACCAACATCCAGTATTTTTTTATTATCGTTAATTTCAGCGGCATGACAGACTTCAATACTTAGGTTTTCAGCTGCCTCTGCAAAATCATCGGGGGATAATGTGGCTAGATTAGGATGCTCCCAATATCCCCAGTGTACATGACGACCAAAGCTTTTTTCCAAGTCATCATTATGTTCTTGTAGCGCCTCTAGTAAATGATCAAAATAGGGAAGTTCAACTTTTATTGGGTGTTTCATGCAAGGTTTAAGGATAAGGATTAATAGAGCTACACTTTATAAATTAACGCTTTAAATTCATAATTGATTATAATGCACCCTTTGCAACCCTGTTAAATTAATAAAAAAGTCTTTGGGACGTGCATAAAATAACTTCGTTAACATAACTTATTCCATGTGCGTTCATTAATGGGTTATTTTAATGACTGGAATAAAATGAAGAGCTTTTTATGAATGAATATGAACCAAGCGAAAATGATCAAGTAATTTGTACTTGTACAGGAACAACAAAAGCTAAGATAATAGAGTTAATTAATAAAGGTGCTAAAGATTTGGATAAAATAGCATCTGCTACAGGTGCTTCTACTGGCTGTGGTTCTTGTGATGTGGAGGTGATGGATATATTACAAATGAGGATTAAAGACTAAAGACCCTCTTGATTTAATCAATTACTCCGACTTCTTGATTATTGAATATGGTATTACCCTTTTTTGTAAATCACATTATAAATTTTGAATCCAAGAATCATTGATGCCAATAAAAGGGTAATAGAATTAGCAATAATAATGGCATAATCTTGTATTTGAATGCCATAGAGCAACCAAAATAAAATTCCCGTTGTAAACAAGCTATACATGCTCAAGGACAAGGAATGTGTATCTTTTGTTTTTAAGGTTAAAAAAGCTTGCGGTAAAAAAGAAGATGTGGTCAAAAATGCCGCACAATAACCTAAAATCTCAGTGTTAGTCATATAATGAGTTTTGAAAATGGTTTTATGCAAGCTGTGGCTGTTAATAAGCATAAAACACCAAAATTTTAACCTGCTACAATTCCAGCTATATTGTATCCACCATCAACGTAAGTGATTTCACCAGTAATACCCGATGCCAAGTCAGAACACATAAAGGCAGCCGCATTCCCTACCTGTTCAATGGTTACATTTTGTTTCATCGGTGCTGTATCCGCTGCTTTACTCAACATAGATCTAAAATTATTAATACCTGCTGAAGCCAAAGTTCTAATTGGCCCTGCTGATATAGCGTTAACACGAGTACCTTCTTCACCTAGGGCTGCTGCCATATACCGGACATTGGCTTCCAAACTGGCTTTAGCAAGCCCCATAACATTATAGTTAGGAATTGCCTTTGCCGCGCCTAAATAGGTCAGGGTTAAAAGAGAACCATTACGACCTTTCATCATATTCCTACCCGCTTTGGCTAAGGCAGTAAAACTGTAAGAACTAATATCATGCGCAATAGCAAAGTTTTCGCGAGTAGTAGCATTAACAAAATCACCATCCAAAGCGTCACGAGGAGCAAAAGCGACTGAATGTACGATACAGTCCAAGCCATTCCAGTGTGAACCTAACTCTGTAAATACGGTGTTAATTTGTTCATCATTGGCAACATCAAGCTCTATAGTAATGTTTGAATCACATTCCCCTGCCATTTTAATAACGCGATCTTTCAATTTTTCATTTTGATAGCTGAAAGCAAGCTCAGCACCTTCACGGTGCATGGCTTTTGCGATTCCCCATGCGATAGATTTGTTACTTGCCAAACCGACAATGAGAACTTTTTTGCCTTGCATAAACCCCATTTTTATCTCCTGAGCTATTTGTTTGATAGAATTAGTTTTAAAGTAAGGTCTCAAAGTATACCTTGCTCAGTTAATTTATTCGATAGTAAAGGTGTTTAACTCATATAAATCAAACATTATGCAGAATATTTATTTCATTATTTTGATGTTAATTTTAACAAGTTGTGAATTTTCACAGTTAAATAATCCGTATGCAGAAAGTGAAGAGGGAATATCAACCTTGTATTCTTCTTTTTCTGAACGTCCCAAACATCTAGACCCAGCGGTTGCTTATAGCGCCAATGAATATACTTTTATTGCTCAAATATATGAGCCGCCTTTGCAATATCATTATCTTAAAAGACCCTATCAGTTGGAGCCATTAACAGCTATCAATATGCCTGTGATTAGTTATTTTAATAAAAATAATGAAAAGCTGACCGCCGATTATTTAGATTCAGAAGTTGCTTATACTGATTATTTGATTGAGATAAAAGCTGGCATAAAATATCAACCCCATCCCGCTTTTGACCCTAATAATCATCAATTAAATAGTTTGAAATTGGCAGACATTAATACCATTCAAGATTTTTCATCTATTGCTACTAGAGAATTACAAGCCATTGATTATGTCTATCAAATCAAACGATTAGCCCATCCAAAAATCCAATCACCCATTAGAGAAATTATGCGGAATTATATTTTTGGCTTTGATGAATTTAGCAAAAAAATGGCAAATCACGATAAATTAGCTATCAAAGACCTATCAATATCAGGTGTTAAAGTATTAAGTCGATACCAATATAAAATTAGAATTAAAGGTAAATACCCGCAATTTATGTACTGGCTAGCCATGCCGTTTTTTGCTGCAATGCCTTGGGAAGCCGATGTTTTTTATTCGCAAAAAGGTTTAATAGATAAAAATATAACACTAGACTGGTTTCCGATAGGAACAGGGCCTTATTACTTGGAAGAAAATAATCCCAATAGACGCATGATTCTTGCTAAAAATCCTAATTATCATAAAGATACTTATCCGATAAATGGAGAGCCAGAAGATAAAGAACAAGGATTACTTGAAGACGCAGGAAAATTATTACCCTTTATCGACAAAGTTATTTATACCTTAGAGAAAGAGACGATTCCTTATTGGAATAAATTTTTGCAAGGGTACTATGATGCTTCAGGAATTTCTTCTGATAGTTTTGACCAAGCAGTACAATTTAGTGGAGCAGGGAATGCGCAATTAACAACATTAATGAAACAAAAAGGCATCCAACTTCAAACATCGGTGACTACCTCTATTTTTTATATGGGATTCAATATGTTAGATCCTTTGGTTGGCGGTGATTCAGAACGGGCACGAAAGCTTAGACAAGCTATTTCAATAGCACTGGATTATGAAGAATATATTTCCATTTTTATGAATGGGCGAGGGGTAGCAGCCCAAGGCATATTACCGCTCGGTATTTTTGGTCATCAAGAAAAAAAAGAAGGGATTAACCCCTACATTTATGACTGGATTAATGGAAAATATCAGCGTAAAGCGATAGCTAAAGCTAAAGAATTAATGACAGAAGCTGGATACCCACAAGGGGTAGATCCAAAGACAAATAAAGCATTAATGCTTTATTTTGATACCACTTCAATCAGTATAGATGATAGATCAAGAATGAATTGGTACCGCAAGCAATTTGCAAAATTGGGTATTAATTTAATTATAAGAGGAACAGATTACAATCGTTTCCAAGAAAAAATGCGTAATGGAAGTGAGCAACTATTCTTTTGGGGCTGGAATGCGGATTACCCCGACCCAGAAAATTTCTTTTTTTTACTTTATAGTGCAAATGGAAAGGTTAAACAGGGGGGTGAAAATGCAGCAAATTATCATAATACCGAGTTTGATCACTTATTTGAACAAATGCGTAATATAGATAATAACGAGAAACGTCTGGAAATTGTACAAAAAATGCAAGAAATTATCAGGCATGATGCACCTTGGGTGTTTGGCTTTTACCCTAAGAGTTTTTCACTTTTCCATAGCTGGTATAAGAATTTAAAACCTAATTTAATGGCAAATAACCGATTAAAATATACACGGATTGATGATAAATTAAGAAGAGAAAAAAGAGAGCAGTGGAATAAGGCTATTTTTTGGCCTTTGTTTCTTGTTATTTTTCTTATAACTATTTTAATTATTCTCGCAAGGGGATCAAGACTCAAGACTCAAGACTCAAGACTCAAGACTCAAGACTCAAGACTCAAGACTAAAGACTAAAGACTAAAGACTAAAGACTAAAGACTAAAGACTAAAGACTAAAGACTAAAGACCCCTTGATTTTTGATTAGATCTGGTGCGTGGAACGCACCCTACGGATCTGCTGACTGCCAAGGATGATGGAAATGCAGTAAGATTGTCTGGAACAATCTCTGCGACTGCCAAGGATGGTGGAAATGCAGTAAGATTGTCTGGAACAATCTCTGTCCACGCACCAGAACTACTCAGGACTCAGGACTAAAGATCCCTTGATTTTTGATTAGATCTGGTGCGTGGAACGCACCCTACGGCTCTGCTTAGAACATGCAGGAATGGCGAAGGGAGTGCAGCGGCTCTTATACCCTATAATTGAATATTTAAACTTAATATAAAAAAAGGAAAAAAAATGGCAACAATAACATTCCAAGGTAAACCGTTAAATACATCAGGTGAATTACCTTTAGTAGGAAATAAAACCCCAGACTTTACATTAGTTAATGGCAAGCTTGAAAATATATCTTTAGCAAACTATGCTGGAAAAAGAAAAATATTGAGCATATTGCCTAGTCTGGATACACCTACATGTGCAGCATCAACACGAATATTTAATCAAAAAGCCAGCAAAATAAAAAATACAGTAGTGTTAATTATTTCAGCAGATTTACCCTTTGCTCAAGGTCGATTTTGCGAAGCAGAAGGCTTAAAAAATGTGATTCCTCTTTCAACATTTAGATCAAGTTTTGCAGAAGATTATGGTGTAAAAATAGCGGATACCATTTTACAAGGGCTGGCTGCTCGTGCAATTGTCATCGCTGATGAAAATGACAATATCATCTATACAGAGTTAGTTGCAGAAATAGCTGATGAACCTGATTATGAATGTGCCTTGACTGCACTTACATAATGAGACTTCAATATAAATTAATTTTTCTATAAAACAAGCCCGAACTGCATAATTTACCCAGTAACATGAAGAAAAGTGATTTTAATTATCATTTGCCTGAGCATTTAATTGCCCAAAAACCATTAGCCAATAGAGTAGAAAGTCGATTGCTCAGTATGCAAAAATTGACGGGGGAGCTAAAAGACCAGAACTTTGTCGATTTTGTCAATTTACTTAATGAGAATGATTTATTAATTCTAAATGATACCAAAGTTATTCCTGCACGCTTATATGGTAAGAAAAAAACAGGGGGTAAAGTCGAGTTATTGATTGAGAGAGTGATCGGCCAACAACATGCACTCGCTCATATTCGTTCCAGTAAATCACCTAAAGAAAATACTATTTTAGAGCTTGAAAATGGTTATGAATGCGAAGTCACAGGCAGAGATTTTGACTTATTTAAGTTGAGATTTACCTCCGCACAAAGCGTGCTAGAAATACTAGAGCAAATAGGTCATATTCCATTACCTCCATACATAACACGCGAAGATAATACAGAAGACATTAGCCGGTATCAAACAGTCTTTGCAAAACAGCCTGGTGCAGTTGCCGCACCAACAGCAGGGTTACATTTTGATCAAGCAACCATTAAAAAGATAGAACAAAAAGGTATCTCTAAAGCATTCGTAACATTGCATGTAGGTAGTGGAACATTCCAGCCAGTTAGAGTGAATGAACTATCTGAGCATATTATGCATAAGGAATATTATTCAGTGAGTCAAAGCACAGTGGATGCTGTCCAGAAAACTAAAACAAAAGGAGGGCGAATAGTTGCAATAGGAACCACCTCCGTTAGAGCCTTGGAGTCAGCATCTATAACAGGTCAACTACAAGCAAGAATGGGGGATACAGATTTATTTATTACCCCTGGTTATGGTTTTAAATCAGTAGATGCCATGTTAACTAATTTCCATTTGCCAGAATCTACATTATTAATGTTGATTTCTGCATTTGCAGGGTATGACCCTATTAAGACAGCTTATCAACATGCTATAAAACAGCAATATCGTTTTTTTAGTTACGGTGATGCGATGTTTTTGTATGATTGAGTAGTCAATCTTTAAAAAAGACGAAGGACGAAAGACGAAAGACGAAAGACTAAAGACTAAAGACTAAAGACTAAAGACTAAAGACTAAAGACTAAAGACTAAAGACTAAAGACTAAAGACTAAAGACTAAAGACTAAAGACTTAGGACTTAGGACTA
>QPIL01000030.1 GCA_003666325.1 Methylococcales symbiont of Iophon sp. n. MRB-2018 | reverse complement strand
CTGTGACTGTGTAGTCGCCAACAGTGGTGTAGGTATGGGTAGGGTTATCGGTAACCTCTTCGGTAGTGCCATCGCCCCAATCAATGGTGTAACTGCCTTCACTAGGGAAGGTCAGCTCCAGATCACCCGCAGGCATCTGCCATACGGTAATAAATGAGTCTGTCTGTGCCTGTGAGGCAGTGCTGAATAAAAAACTCGATGCCAGTAGCAGGGTAGTAATAATAAGGTGGGTAATATTTGTTTTTAGCATTTTTTTAGCTCTGTAATTGACGAATTTAACCTAAGCAAGATAACAATATGGTAGAAAAACGCAAGGGAGATCCTCTTGTTTTTCAGGGTAATCAGGCTTAAAAGCTAAGGAATTATACTATATGCAAAAATAATAGTACATAAAATTCAAAAAATAATAACACTATGAACAGATAATAAAGACAGATAGATAATGGGGACAGGCTTGGAATGAAACACTAAATGAGAATGGTTTTGTTAGAAGTTTTTGCAGTAGAGAGTGGCGTTGTTTGGTTTGGTTGTTTTTTGAATATGGTATTATTTGTCTTAAGTGCTGATAAAAACTAGAGATACTTATTGCCATCTTTGCTTTTTATAAGTATCTAAAACGGATAAGGATTTGATACTATTTGGTGTGGTTATTTTTTATAAATAGTATTAAGAGACCTCAGCCTTTTAGTGGATTTTTTGGTGGATAGGAATTGGAGACAAAATGAATAATAAAGAGATGTTATCAATTATTAAGCAAAAATTAGACAATTTTGCTGGGGAATATAAGCAAATAGTAAATGTGTTTGACAAGTCCACAATGAACACGGAACACTTGCCAGAAGAAGAGAAAATAAAAATTAGGATGAACGCCTTGGAAATCAGATGTAAAAATTCTCAATTTTTATTAGAAAATATTATTACAGCATTCAATACTGAGGATAAAGGACTCAATCAAATAACAGAATGTAAGGACACAATCAGCAATTTATTAAGTAATATTAGAAACGAACTTGATAAAAATGAGCTATTAGAGATGATAAAGTGCCTAGAAAAAATTCCTAGCGTTATGTCTGAAATTGACAAAAAAATAAGTGGACTGATAGAGACTGATTCTAAAATATTACATTGATTACAAAAAATCAAAGAGATCGGCGTCACTTTATTTATTGCATATGGTGAGACCAAAGTAACTGGAGCCTCTGTTACCACACATCATTCCCCAAGTCTCTTATCGGGAATCTAGTTTTAAACCGCTAGATTCCTGCTTAAATTTCATTTTCCACATAGGAAGTAAATCATGTTGATAAAGCGTAGGGGCGAGTGGGCACTCGCCCCTACAGGCTAAAACTTAAAGTCGCCACGCAACTCTATGCTGCCCCCTGTTTGTTTACGCTCGCCTATTAGGTTTAGGCTCAATATAGAATCTATTGTCCAGCGTCCGCCTATATTATAGTTTTGTGTACCGTTTGTTAGGTTTAAGCCAGCGTAAGGGCTGAGTAAACCACGACCGAATAATCCGGGTAGTCCGTAACCTAACTCGGTGTTTAATTGTAGGCTTCTATTGCTGTTGTTATCCTCATCGTTTGCATCGTATGCATCGTATGCGTAGTTAGTTACTGTTGCTGGCTGCCACACTCTATTGCCAACATTGTCTGGAGTGTCGCCCCAAGCAGGTTGTAGGCTTAACCATAAACCTTGACTACTGTTGGTTTGGTATTTGACCAGTCCACTGAGCCCCCATTCTTTGTAATTTGACTGATGTGCCACTAAACCATGCGCCCGTAACTCCATTTGTAGTCCTTGTGGGTTGCTGTAACGGTAGCTACCTCCTAACTCTATGCCACCACCAGTCTCACCACTGCCATCGTCATAGCGTATTCCTAATTCTATGGCTGGGCTGATGCTGGCACCGCTGGCTAGGGTGTGTTTATGGCTGCCTTCTAATGCCATACGGTAACGATTGGCATCAATGGACAATGCTTTGGAATTACTTAGATTGCTTTTGTCCACCTTAATATTAGACAGCGATACCTCGCCTTTAAGGCGTAGGGTGGCAGTGCCGGGCATATTGAGCCAGTTATCGCTGGATACCAGATTGCCACTACCACCAAGGGCGAGACTGTATAGCTCGGTGTCACGGTTGGTTGTGGTTGTGACGTTATTGCTTTGTTCGTTAATTTCTACCTCGCCCTGACCATAACCTAATGTGCCCCAGACATGCCCGCCTGGTGATAAATCATAAGCAATATAAGGGTGAATGCTGTATAGGGTATGGTTCAGGTTGCC
>QPIL01000031.1 GCA_003666325.1 Methylococcales symbiont of Iophon sp. n. MRB-2018 | reverse complement strand
TTGGTAGAAGATCATGAGACCATGTTACTAACCACCTTATCTAAATATGCTGAAACGCTGGAGCGTGCGGCATTATGTGATAGGTGTGTTCCTTTGTCAAAAGAATCCTATCTTGATCTTGAGTCGACATAAGTTAAGTCCAAAACAAGCAGAGGCGCTGGTAATATTTTGTGTGTGCATGTGTGTACATGTGCATGTGTGTGTGCATGCATGTGTGTGTTTTGTGCATATGTGTGTGTGTCATGCATGCATGGATGCACTATTATGATTATGTGTGTAATGTATGTGTTTTATTTGAAGAGCCTGAAGATCCATGTGTGGTATCTGATAGTGATCCTGATCCTAACTCGGATTGGTGGATCAAAGACCTCCATCTGTACGCATCTGACAAAAGAATACTTGAGCAAGATGCTGAATTAACTGATGCAATTGTGAATGCTGCACAGTCACTCCTAAGCACCCAATTCCCACATATTTTCTGGGTTTGAAAGTACTCTATTTGGGACTAACTTACGTTTCAAGTCATTTGCCAGAGGAGTACAATCTCTACAGATTTTGAATACTGGTTAGTACTGCTTGTCATATAAAGTATGGTGTTGAATGATCAACTTTTGCAGGGGAATCACATTGGGTATGCATGTATTCTAACGGTACAAGATGTATTCATGTGGCAGATTCTTTGGTCTCAATGAACCTGCTTATCAATGGCTTGGTCCAGATTGCGAAGCTGTATTCAAATTCAGTGGTAGATTCAGCTCTACAACTTCGACGTCTATCCGTCCAGCAGCAGAATGGCTTTCAAGACTGTGGTTTATTTGCCATAGCCTTTGCTGTCGAAGTTTGTTTAGGCCATAATCCTGAAGACTCAAATTTTGCACAGGAGCTGATGAGACAGCATCTAATGAAATGCCTATCTCTCGGGAAAATGCAATTATGGCATCCCCTGCTCTTCTGATGCCAAAGCCAAGAGGTGGGTTCCTCACTGTCAAAGTGTAGTGTGCAAGCTCCCTGCACAATTCGATACTGACATGATTGCATGTGATGTATGTGATAAGTGGTTTCATTGTTCTTGTGTTAGTGTTCATCCTGTCAACATTCCTGAGTACTCGAGTATTGGGAGTGTCCTGATTGATTTTGATTCTTATAATTCTTGATTTTATTCACTGATGTTCTTGTGTTAGTGTTCGAACATCCTGTACGGTTGTCCTGATTGTTCTTTTCAATGATGATTATTGACAGTAATAACCACTACGAGCTACAATCCGACTTGGTCATGAATGGTGCATGTGGATACATTAATGTCTAGTAGGGAAAAGAACATCAACTAGACTGGATCTATAATATTATGTCCATAATAATTATACATGTAGATATATCTAGACATATTATACTCTAGCTGATTCGATTCTGACCTTACTCAGCCATACAAGTTTTCCAGTGTCATTAAAGTATTGCAGTGCAAGTTCTTGTTGCTTTTCATCGGTTATTCCTGACTTAACAGCGAGCTCTTTAGCTTCTTTAATCATCATAACGGGAGTGGACTTCCTTGCTAGACACTTCTCCTGCAAATGATCTTCAAACTTGAGCCATTTGATTGGGTGCTGCTCATTGAAGTGTGGCAGTGATTTCGATATTACCTTGACTGTGTCTTGAACATACTTGGTTCCACTTGCCTGCAAGTATGACTCAGAGTTGGATTCAATATCGATTGAATTCTCAACGGGAATAATGAAGCGACATGCACTTGGTGAATCATACATTGGATACACGTAATCAATGTAAGGCTTGTGTGGATCACGGATTAATTTTTCTTCAATAAACTTGTCTATTTCTTTCACATTTTCAGCAACATCAGGTAACCTGTCACGATATGTGCCAACTAACAAAACTCTTCTAGATTCTTCTGTCTTGATGTCTGAGCGGGAATAGGTGTGAGCATGGATTGAGCGTATCCAATAGCAGATATCACCAAGAGGGTCATATTTTGCACTAGAATGGTGTTGTATATGTTCCAGCATGTCGGGACGCTTGAAAACCACGACATATATTGCTTGCCTGTTGATGTAGCAATGATGCATTGGTCTGTACACAACCTGTCCCGCGAAATCCTTGACATTGAGACAAGGCTCTGGTTCTTTCCTCACATACGACTGTGCACGCATCACAGTCTCGTTTAATTTTGAACTTTCCATAGGATTCAACATTACTGGAATATCATTTTGCTGTTTTGGAGGTGCAGATGGTGTAACTTCAATGTGGGAAATAACAGGTTTAGGGTGTAGCTTTTGCACTGGGAGATTGATTGCTACGGAATTGTCAGATGGATTAGCATGCTG
>QPIL01000032.1 GCA_003666325.1 Methylococcales symbiont of Iophon sp. n. MRB-2018 | reverse complement strand
CAACCGATAAAAAAGAGACAAAAACCCAAGACATCCAGCCAACTATTGTCATATCTCAGTCTTATGTCTAAAAAATTAACCACCGAAAATAATTTATCAATACTGAACGATTTTAAAATCCGCCGACATTTTGATAAAAAGCAAGAAAAATGGCTTTTTTCAGTGATTGATATTGTTGCGGTTTTGACCGAACAACACGATTACAAAAAAGCAAAATCCTATTGGACAACGCTCAAAAGCCGTTTAAATAAAGAAGGATCTCAAGTGGTCACAAATTGTGACCACTTGAAAATGCTTGCCCAAGATGGAAAAATGAGATTAACCGATGTGGCAGACACCCAAACTCTATTTAGACTAATCCAATCCGTCCCCAGCAAAAAAGCCGAGCCGATAAAAATGTGGCTTGCCAAAGTCGGCAATGAGCGGGTCCAAGAAATCAGCGACCCCGAACAATCACTAAACCGTGCCAGAGAAAACTGGCAAAAATCAGGCAGAAGCAAAAAATGGATTGAAAAGCGTATGAGTGGGCAAGAAACTCGTAATAAACTCACCGATTATTGGCAAGAAAACGAGGTCAAAGCAGGACAAGAATACGCCATTTTAACCAACATAATCCATTCTGAATGGAGCGGGCTATCCGTCCAAGAACACAAAGCCCTCAAAAAATTAGACAGCCAAAATTTACGCGATAATATGAGTGAAGCCGAATTGCTTTTCACTGCCCTAGCCGAATTATCCACCCGTCAAATTGCTGAAACTGACGAAGCAAAGGGGCTAGAACAAAACAAAAAATCCGCCAAACAAGGCGGTGGCATTGCCAAAAATGCCAGAGTTGAATTAGAAAACAAAACCCATAAAAAAATTGTTGATAACAGTAATTTTTCAAAGCCAATAAAATTGATAAAAGAATAATGCAATTAGATCAAGCCTACAATCAAGCAAAATACCTTAATTTTTTAAGTGGAAAGTTTAATTTTTCTAAGACCTTAACGCCTATTACAATAGACAATAAAGATGTTAAAACCTCACCAGAGACATTAATAAATCGGCAAAAAACGTCAAAGCCATAAAATTGATTGTGCTGTTAGAAAACGGCTTAAAAATTATTGGTAAATACGCTATTAACCAGCATATACCAACCGATAAAAAAGAGACAAAAACCCAAGACATCCAGCCAACTATTGTCATATCCCAGTCATACACATAATTTATGCTACGATACACATTATTAATTGCCAAAGAGGTAAAAAATGTTAAGCACTGCCCATAGAACCAATGTTGTCTTAGATGAAAATATTGTCCAAGAAGCCCTAAAAATCAGCCAAATAAAAACTAAACGTGCCTTGATAGACACCGCCCTAAAAGAGTTTATTGCCAATCATAAAAAGCCAAATATTATGGATTTATTGGGCATGGGCAGTATTGATAAAGATTATGATTACAAAGCATTACGCGGTAGAGACCACCTGCCAAAGTTAAAATAATTGTGTATTTAATAGATTCATCGGTTTGGATAGATGGCATCAACGGCAAAGCCAAGACCGTTAAATTTCTCAGACAACTGTCGCCAGAGGCATTAGGGATAAATTTACTCATTTATACTGAGGTATTGCAAGGCGCAAGCACTCAGAAATTGTTTGATGTACAACAATCCTATTTATCGGCACAACCTTTCTACGGCTTTCAAAACGATAAAATCAGCCATCAACAAGCGGCTAATATTTATAGAAAATGTCGTAAAAATGGCATTACACCACGTTCCACTATAGATTGCCTCATCGCCCAATGTGCCATAGAAAATGATTTAACCTTATTACACAATGATAAAGATTTTGTAAAAATCGCCAGTGTAATGCCCAATTTACAACAAACAGCTATTTAATATGAATTTTAAGCAAGCTTACAACCAAGCCGATTATCTGCAATTTTTAGCGGATAAGTTTCAGTTTGAAAAATTACTAACGTCGATTGATATAGACGCGGATGAGGTTGATGCCATCAGTAGCAATATGCAACACAAAAGCATTGGTATCATTTAAAGGATTAGCAATAATAGAATTAGCTACGCAGAACTGACGGAGTAAATAAAAAAATGTCAAGCAGAACATTAAATGCCAATTTACATAATGCCAATAAAGCCAAAAAAGATGAGTTTTATACTCAATTAGCGGATATTGAAAAAGAAGTAACCCATTATAAAAAACACTTTAAAAATAAAGTTGTGCTGTGTAATTGTGATGACCCAAGAGTGAGTAATTTTTTTCATTATTTTTCTTATAATTTTGAAAAGTTAAAGCCTAGATTCGCATAATAAGTGCACCACTTACATTTGAAAACAAGATGGTTTTTTG
>QPIL01000033.1 GCA_003666325.1 Methylococcales symbiont of Iophon sp. n. MRB-2018 | reverse complement strand
ACAACCAGCAACTGAAACTTATTATTCCCCTTGTTTATGATTTAAGTTTGATACCAGCACATCATAACCTAAACAACCAGCAACTGAAACTCTACTAAAAAATTAGTAATTTTACTGACATCAGTCCAGCGCATCATAATTGACAATATTTTTAAAGAAGGCGAGTTAAGTGAAAAATCAGTTATCGCAAATTTTGCGACAACTGCAGCGGATGATAAAACCTACCAAGTTGATCATTACAACTTAGAAATTATTATCGCCGTAGGCTATCGAGTAAAATCCCCACAAGGCACGCAGTTTAGAATTTGGGCGACCAAGCAACTCAAAGACTATATTACCAAAGGTTTTGTGCTGAATGATGAGCGCTTTAAATCGGGTGATTCCATGCAATATTTTGATGAATTGCAGGAGCGCATTCGTGAAATTCGTATCTCAGAGCGGTTTTTTTATCAAAAAATCAAAGATATTTACAGCACCAGCGTTGATTACAACCCTAAAAGCAATGAAACCACCCACTTTTTTAAAACAGTGCAAAATAAACTGCTGTGGGCGATTAGCCAACAAACTGCCGCCGAGCTGGTTTATAACCGTGTGGATATGGAAAAACCCTTGCTGGGTATGTCGTCTTTTGCTAAAAATAGCATCAGAAAATCAGATGTTAGCATTGCCAAAAACTACCTCACTGAGGATGAACTCAAATTATTAGGGCTTTTGGTTGAGCAATATTTGGCATTTGCCGAAACCATGGCACAGCAACAAACTCCGATGACAATGGACGATTGGATAAAAAGACTGGATGTTATTATCAAATTAAATGGTAAAGAGTTATTGGATAATGCAGGAAAAATCAGCCGTCAAATGGCATTAGATAGGGCGGAAGCAGTTTATCAGCAACACCAATTGGAAAGAAAACAGCAGCAAAAACAACAAAGCCTAGCCGAACTTGAAGCTGACATTAAGCACTTAAAATAAACCATGCACGCGCATTTAACTTTAAGTGAATACGGTCAATTTATCGGTGTAACTAGCGAATGTTTAACCGTTAAACATGAGGGGTTTACTAGAGAATACCCACTTAATCGTTTAAAAAGCGTGCAAATTGCCAAACGCGGAGTGAGCTTCTCATCTGATGTGATTATTGCCTGTGCTAACAGAGGCATTAAATTTTTTATTCAAGATTTTAAAAACGAAACCATTGCCAGTATTTCAGGCACAGGGCAACATGCTGTGGTGCGTGTTCGGCAAAATCAGTTTGAATTTATCAAAACCATTAAAGTGGCAACTTTATCAGCATCAGTCATTTCAGGAAAAATTAAAAATCAACGGGCAACACTACTTTATTTTAAAAAATATCATCAACAGCATAAAGCCGTTATTGACAAAACTGCCGAACAACTAAACAGTATTCTTAGCCAAATAAAATATCGAAAATGGCAAAATTTTGATAAATGGAATGAAATATTATTAGGGCTAGAAGGGCAAGCAGCAAGACAATATTGGCAGTGTTTAGTGGCGTGCGATTTAATGCCCGATGATTTTAAAAATAGAATTGGCAGGCAAGCACAAGATGTTGGCAACAAGGCACTAAATTACGGCTATGCAATTTTAACTTCCTATATTTGGAACGCACTTTTAAATGCGGGATTAGAGCCATATTGTGGTTTTTTTCATACGCAAAGGGCGGGCAAGCCTTCATTGGTTTTGGACGTGATGGAAGAATACCGCGCATGGGTAGTGGATAGAAATATCATCAAATTACGCACCCAATTAAATGGAAAAAGTGATTTAACGCCCACCATAAAAAAGAAAATTATCACCGATATTCACAAAACTTTTAACACCAAATACCATTATAAAAAACGAAAAATGCGCTTAGAAAGTATTTTACAAAGGCAAGTTTATCATTTGGCAGGGCATTTTTCTGATGATAAAAAATATAAATCTTATCGGTTTAGGTGGTAATAATTTATGGCTCAAGCAAAATTACATAATGAAGTAATGGTGGCTTATGACATAGAAGACACCAAAAATCGCACTAAATTATTTAAAAAACTTAAAGACATTAGCCTTAAACCCATTCAAAAATCCGTATTTTGGGGACATTTGAATAAAGCCGAAGAAGACAGTGTAAAGCGATTATTAAAAGAATATTGCCAGAAAACCGATAAAGCCTTTATTGCTAGAGTTGCACTTTCAGAGCAAGTTAATCAAAATAATTCTATTGGCTATGAGAAAGATGATTTCCCTAAAAATCCTTATAAATATTATGTCTTATAGCCTACCCATTAGCCTTATTCGCCAATATTGTTTTTGCCCTAGAATTCCCTATTTTCAAGAATTATTAAAACTCAATCCAAAAAGACCACAATGGGTAGCACAAGGCGAAGACTTACA
>QPIL01000034.1 GCA_003666325.1 Methylococcales symbiont of Iophon sp. n. MRB-2018 | reverse complement strand
TAACGGATATGACCTTCATGTTCTCCAATGCCAATACTTTTAATCAAGACATCAGTGGCTGGAATGTTGCTAGGGTAACGGATATGTCCAGCATGTTCGATAATGCCCTTGCTTTTAATCAAGACATCAGCGGTTGGAATATTGCTAGCGTAACGAATATGGTCAGCATGTTCGCCGGTGCCAGTGCTTTTAATCAAAACATCGGTGGTTGGGATGTTGCTAGCGTAACGAATATGGAGCGCCTGTTCTCCGGTGCCATTGCCTTTGATCAAGACATCAGCGGCTGGAATGTTGCTAGGGTAACGACTATGTTCCGCATGTTCGATGGTGCCAGTGCTTTTAATCAAGACATCGGTGGCTGGAATGTTGCTAATGTAACGAATATGACCGGCATGTTCGCTGACACCAATGTTTTTAATCAAGACATCGGCAACTGGAATGTTGCTGGGGTAACGGCTATGGGCAACATGTTCTTGGAAGCCAATGCTTTCAACCAAAACCTCGATGACTGGAATGTTGCTAGGGTAACAAATATGATCGGTATGTTCAGAGATAACAGTGCTTTTAATCAAAACATTGCTAGCTGGAATGTTGCTAGCGTAACGAGGATGAACAACACGTTCAATGGTGCCAGTGCTTTTAATCAAGACATCAGTAACTGGAATGTTGCTAGCGTAACGACTATGAACTCCATGTTCGATAATGCCGATGCTTTTAACCAAAACCTCGGTCGCTGGTATGTTGATGAGACTGTTGATAATGATCAAGGAATGCTACAAACAGCAAACCCTAGCTATAACGGGATTGATGACTTAAACGTACTTAACTTTAACTTTGTCGCCCAAAATGCTGTTTTAAGCGGTCAAAGCCCAAGCTATGCGCTGGCAACTGATGCTGAGGGTACCGATAATGCAAGATTTACCCTTGCATCAAATACCCTAAGCATTAATTCAGACAGTGTAGCAGATGGCACTTATACCGTGCGCATTGCCGTAGGCAACGCAGACTTTGGCAGCAGTAACAGCATAGATTTAACAGTCGTTGTTAGCACCGCTGCTCCAACCGTAACCAACCCAGACGACTTTAATACCGTATGGCGGATGCCTACAGGTGATCTAGACCTGACCTTCCCTAGTGAAGGCAGTTACACCATTAATTGGGGCGATGGCACTGCCGAACAAGACATTACCAGCAATAACCCTACGCATATCTACGCCACCGCTGACGACTACATAATTACAGCCACAAATACCATCACCCGCTTTAGATTGGCTAATAGTGCCGATGCAGGGAAATTAATAGACGTACAGCAATGGGGAACTGCCAACTGGACGGACATGGTGGATGCATTTCATGGTGCCTACATGATAACGACCATGAGTGCAACCGATAGTCCAGACCTTAGTGGGGTAACGAGTATGTCCCAAATGTTCTTCGAGGCCAGTGCTTTTAATGGAGACATCGGTAACTGGAATGTTGCTAACGTAACGAATATGTCCAACATGTTCGTCGATGCCAGTGCTTTTAATCAAGACATCGGTGACTGGAATGTTGCTAACGTAACGAATATGTCCCAAATGCTCTTCGGGACCAATGCTTTTAATCAAGACATCGGTAGCTGGAATGTTGCTAACGTAACGAATATGGACGCCATGTTCTCCAATACCGATGCTTTTAATGGAGACATCGGTGGCTGGAATGTTGCTAGCGTAACGAATATGTCCAACATGTTCTCCGGTGCCAGTACTTTTAATCAAGACATCGGTGGCTGGAATGTTGCTGGGGTAACGGGTATGTTCAACATGTTCGAAGGTGCCAGTGCTTTTAATCAAGACATCGGCGGCTGGAATGTTGCTAGGATAAATAATATGAACCGCATGTTCTCCGGTGCCAGTGTTTTTAATCAAGACATCGGTGGCTGGAATGTTGCTAACGTAGCGAATATGCAACGCGTATTCGAGAATGCCAGTGCTTTTAATCAAGACATCGGTAGCTGGAATGTTGCTAGCGTAGACAATATGATCCGCATGTTCAACGGTGCCAGTGCTTTTAATCAAGACATCGGCGACTGGAATGTTGCTAGCGTAATGAATATGGGCAGCATGTTCGCCAGTGCCAGTGCTTTTAATCAAGATATCGGTGGCTGGAATGTTGCTAGCGTAACGAGTATGTCCAACATGTTCAACGGTGCCAGTGCTTTTAACCAAAATCTCGCTCGCTGGTATGTTGATGAGACTATTGATGATCTACAAACAGCAAACCCTGACTATAACGGGGTTGATAACTTAAACGTACTTGACTTTAACTTTGTCGCCCAAAATACTTTTTAATCGCTCAAAACCCAAGCTATGCGCTGGCAACTGGTGCTGCCGCTGAGGGTACCGATAATGCAATATTCACCCTTGCATCAAATGCCCTAAGCTTTATTAATTCAGACGAGGCAACAGATGGCATTTATACCGTC
>QPIL01000035.1 GCA_003666325.1 Methylococcales symbiont of Iophon sp. n. MRB-2018 | reverse complement strand
CTGAACGTCAACACCCGCTGACAAAACATAGCTCATTAATGCCTCAACTGTTTTATCAGTTGGCTCAATAACGTCCATTAAACTAACGTATGTTCTTAATTCGTACTGGTCTCTCGCTTTCTTATTAACGTGCGGTGACGTTAATACTGTAAAACGCTCCTTTCTAGTCGGCAAAGGAATAGGACCTCTGACACTTGCGCCTGTGCGCTTAGCAGTCTCTACAATCTCAATGGCTGACTTGTCGATTAAACGATGGTCAAATGCCTTTAATTTAATTCTAATATTTTGATTGCTCATGTCTCTTTATATCCCTAATTTATCGAAAACGAAAAAGCGAATATTATACAGTAATATTCATCTTCATTCAGCTATCTCTTAACCCCTAATCCAAAGATAGAAAATGCAAATATGGCGTTAAGCCTTATTATCACAGTGTTTACAAAAAATCTTAGTGCCATCCAGTGGTTCCACGGTGATTTTTTGTGAATGCTGTGGTGGTGAGGGTTGGCGTTAGATTTGTAATTTCTATTTTTGGATTAGGGTTAATCTGTCACCTTAGCAACAACACCCGCACCAACCGTACGTCCACCTTCTCTAATAGCAAATCTTAAACCGTCTTCCATAGCGATTGGAGATAGAAGTTCAACTTCCATTTTCACGTTATCACCAGGCATTACCATTTCAACACCACTTGGTAGCTGACAAGCGCCAGTTACGTCAGTTGTTCTGAAATAGAACTGTGGACGGTAGTTATTGAAGAATGGCGTATGACGACCGCCTTCATCTTTGCTTAATACATAGATTTCTGCTTCAAACTTTGAATGCGGCTTAATTGAACCGGGCTTAGCTAATACTTGACCACGCTCTACCTCTTCACGCTTGGTACCACGTAGTAGCACACCAACGTTATCGCCTGCTTCACCAGAATCTAATAACTTACGAAACATTTCAACACCGGTACAGGTCGTTGTTTGTGTATCTCTAATGCCTACGATTTCTAATTCATCACCGATATTGACGATACCCGCTTCAATACGACCGGTAACAACCGTGCCACGACCAGAGATTGAGAATACGTCCTCAACAGGCATAACGAAAGTTTTCTCAGTATCACGCTCAGGCTGAGGGATGTATGTGTCTAATGCTTCAACAAGTTTCATAATTGAAGGCACGCCAATGTCAGATGTATCGCCTTCTAATGCTTTAAGTGCAGAACCAAGAATAACTGGAGTGTCATCACCTGGGAAGTCATATTCAGTGAGTAGCTCACGGATTTCCATTTCAACTAATTCAATGAGTTCTTCATCGTCAACCATATCCGCTTTGTTCATATAAACAAGGATGTAAGGAACACCTACTTGCTTAGACAAAAGAATATGCTCACGTGTTTGCGCCATTGGGCCGTCTGTTGCAGCAATAACGATAATAGCACCGTCCATTTGTGCAGCACCGGTAATCATATTTTTAACGTAGTCCGCGTGTCCCGGGCAGTCAACGTGTGCGTAGTGACGAGTCGCTGACTCGTATTCTACGTGAGACGTTGAGATAGTGATACCACGCTCTCTTTCTTCAGGAGCGTTATCAATATCAGCAAAGTCAGTTGCTTCACTACCATTAGCTTCAGCCATTACTTTAGTAATTGCTGCAGTTAATGTAGTTTTACCGTGGTCAACGTGGCCAATTGTGCCGACGTTTACATGGGGCTTGGTTCTTTCGAATTTTTCTTTTGACATTTTCTCTTCCTCTTTTTTTTACAACTTTATTTATTTAACTTTGCAATGACATCATCTGCTACGTTCTTCGGCGCAGCTGTATATTTTGAAAATTCCATAGAGTAACTGGCGCGACCTTGCGTTGCTGAACGCAGGTCATTGGCATAACCAAACATTTCTGCGAGTGGCACGTCAGCTTTGAGTTGCTTGCCATTTGGCAAATCTTCCATAGCGCCAACCAAGCCACGGCGTCTGTTTAGATCGCCCATCACATCCCCCATATATTCTTCAGGGGTGATAATTTCCACTGCCATCATTGGCTCAAGCAGTTGTGGGTTTGCCAAACGTACGCCCTCTGATAGACACTTACTTGCAGCAATCTTAAACGCCATTTCACTTGAGTCAACATCATGGTAAGAACCATCATAAACAGTTACTTTCATATCTACCAATGGGAAGCCAGCGAGTACGCCATTTTCCATTTGCTCTTGAATGCCTTTATTAACCGCAGGAATGTATTCTTTTGGAATCACGCCACCTTTAACTTCATCAACAAACTCGTAACCTGCACCTGGCTCTTGTGGCTCGATACGCAAGTAAACATGTCCGTACTGACCACGACCACCTGACTGCTTAGCAAACTTATGTTGATGATCAACCAAAGTTGTAATCGCCTCACGGTAAGCCACTTGTGGCGCACCAACATTACATTCAACATCAAATTCACGACGCATACGATCAACAATAATATCAAGGTGCAACTCGCCCATACC
>QPIL01000036.1 GCA_003666325.1 Methylococcales symbiont of Iophon sp. n. MRB-2018 | reverse complement strand
TTTTCATCTATTACAAAACGTTTAGATAGCTTTGCATTACTGAGACTAGATTGTTGTATAATTCTTCTTGAATGCAGATTTGTTTTTGCATTCGTGTGATAGCCTTGGGGCATATTAATTCCTTTGTAGTGAAAGTTTAATATGTTATCAGGGCTGTCCTTTTATTGTTTTTAAATCAGGTATAACGTGGTGAAACTATACACTTTAGTCTTTAGTCTTTAGTCTTGAGTCTTGAGTCCTTTTTAATAAACATCACGAACATAGCGTTTTTCTTTTTTCAAATGATTAATATAATCTATCGCCTGTTCGGCTGATTTATTACCTTCTGTCTCGATTAATTTATGTAAGGCTTTATCAACATCTTTAGCCATATAACTGGCATCACCGCAGACATAAAAATATCCACCTTGCTCTAACCAAATATACATTTCTGCTGCGTTTTCACGCATCCTATCCTGTACATAAATTTTTTCTTGCTGATCTCTGGAAAAGGCTAAATCAAGACGAGTGAGAATACCGCTTGCTTGCATAGTTTCAATTTCTTCGCGATAGATATAATCTGTTGATTCATTACGGTCACCAAATAATAGCCAGTTTTTACCGCTGGCTTTTCTAAACGCACGTTCTTGTAAAAAGGCTCTAAACGGTGCAATTCCCGTGCCTGGGCCGACCATAATAATGGGCAGGCTATCATCTTCTGGAACGCTGAAGCTTTTATTGGGAGAAAAGAATATTTTAACCTGGCTATTATCATCCACTAAATCTGCAATATAGGTAGAACAAACGCCTTTATGTTCACGCCCATGACTTTTGTATCGCACGCAGGCAACGGTAAGGTGTACGCTGTCAGGATGAGTGTTGCCACTGGAAGAAATGGAATAGGCACGATGTTGCAAAGGCTTTAACAGTGCTAAAAATTCGGCAGCTGAAAACGCAATAGCAGGGATTTGGTGTAATAAATCCAGGGTATCTCGTCCCCATAGATAATCAGCCAATTTGGTTTTATCTTTGGATTCTAAAATATTATTTAATTGTTGATCGCCAGAGCGGTTAGCAATTTCTTGTATTAATTTTTTACTGGGCAATTTTATTTCATAATGGTTTAATAAAGACTCTGTTAGTGGCATTAACTCACCATTAACTAGCTCATTTTCATCGCCTGCACAATGGATGGCCTTAATAATATCCGCAACCAGTTCAGGACAGTTTTGTGGAATGATATTTAAGACATCGCCTGCTTCATAGCTTAAACCTGAGTCGCCCAAAGAAAACTCATAATGTCTGGTTTCTTTCGATGAGTTTTTGCCCGTAAGTAAACGGTTTAGCAATAACTTTGAAAGGTATGGCTTTTTACGGCTAAATTTGGCTTTGTTGTCTGTATTATTGGTTTCAACAGAATCAGTGGCACTATTTGTGTCATTAGCTCTATCGGCGATTATAGGGATAACACTATTGATCCAGTTCTTGGACGCACCCTCAAAATCCGCATCGCAATCAATACGGTCATAAATACGCTGAGCACCTAATTTTGCCAGACGATTATCCCAATCTATCCCCGCTTTACAGTAATTATCATGGCTAGTATCGCCTAATGCCAAAATTGAAAATTGCATGTTTTGCATTGTTGGTGCAGTATCTGCTGCCACCTGATCCCAGAGTAATTGAGCATTATCTGGCATTTCGCCTTCACCATAAGTGCTGGTGATAATCAGCAGATATTCCATTACAGCCAATTGATTAATTTCAACCGCATCCATGCTTTTAACGACAGGGTTTAACCCCTGTGTTTTAGCGACTGCTGCTGTATCGTTTGCCACCGACTCTGAGTTACCTGTTTGGGTGCCGTAAAGAATATGGATAACACGACAATCTGCACTGCTATCAGTAGGGGTGTTTTGCAATATATGACTACGCATACTGGCAAAAAAACGGCCCAGCCATGTACGTTGAGTACAACTATAAGGTGTGTTTTCTGGAATTTTAGGTGTTTTCATATTATTCTTAGCTTAGGGATGGCAACTTCAATACACCCTTGTAATATGCGAGCATGTAGGGGCGAGCGGCGGCTCGTCCCTACGCAAACAAATGGTGTGCATCCTTCTCACTAACAGGATAGTAGAAAAATGAAATTTGAGTGCCCACATAAAATGGCATAGACCCATTCTACAGGATTTACCCATTCAATTATTCATAGACCCATATTTTTAAGAAGAGTAGCCACGCCATTTAACCTATGCGCTGGGCATCGCCATCGACACCTGCATCTTTGCGCATAATGCCTTGGATGGATTTTACGATATTGGATACGGACATATTTTTCTTATTTATTGCTTACGTTTTATCAACATGGTATGCAATGCAAGGACATGCAAGGACATGCAAGGATGTAGGGGCGAGCGGCTGCTCGCCCGCTCTTCCTATATTCCCGATAACAGCACCAGATCCGTAGTAGCTCTGGTGCGTGGAACGCACCCTACTGTTCTACGTTTTATCAACATAGTATGCAATGCAAGGACATGCAAGGATGTAGGGGCGAGCGGCTGCTCGCCCGCTATTCCTATATTCCCGATAACTAAATGGATGTACCTTGAGTACGGTTACATATTCGATGGGGGTTATGCCTTCATCAGCATATTTTTCGAGCAGATCCGTAAGGTGCGTTTGCCCACCAAGGATGGTGGAAATGCAGTAAGATTGTCTGGAACAGTAGAGTGC
>QPIL01000116.1 GCA_003666325.1 Methylococcales symbiont of Iophon sp. n. MRB-2018 | reverse complement strand
GCTGACCGCCAAGGATGGTGGAAATGCAGTAAGATTGTCTGGAACAATCTCTGCTGACCGCCAAGGATGGTGGAAATGCAGTAAGATTGTCTGGAACAATCTCTGCCCACGCACTAAGGTTGTCCCCAGAATATCCGTAGTAGTTCTGGTGCGTGGAACGCACCCTACTTCTAAGGTTATCCTCAGAATATCCGCAGTCTTTAGTCTTTAGTCTTTAGTCTTTAGTCTTTAGTCTTTAGTCTTTAGTTTTTAGTCTTGAGTCTTGAGTCTTTTTTAAATATTCCCTTTCTTCTAAAATTGCCACAGCAGGTAGTATTTTTCCTTCTAAAAACTCAAGAAAAGCACCGCCCCCCGTTGATGTATAAGAAACTTTATCTTTAATATTGTATTTATCAATGGCGGCTAAAGTGTCACCACCACCTGCAATAGAAAAGGCCAAGCTATCAGCAATGGCTAAAGACATTGATTTAGTGCCTTCAGCAAATTGATCAATTTCAAAAACGCCAACAGGGCCATTCCAGACGATAGTGGCAGCAGATTTCAAAATTTCAGCGTATTGTTTGGATGTTTCTGGACCAATATCTAGGATTAAATCATCCTTCTCAACATCAGCAACATTTTTTACTGTTGCTTCTGCATATTCAGAAAATTCTTTAGCGCAGACCACGTCAACTGGAACAGGAATATCAGAACCGGAGGCTTTAGCAGCAGACATTAAACGTTTAGCCTCATCAAGCAAGTCTTCTTCATATAATGATTTTCCGACTTCATAGCCAGCAGCGGCAATAAAGGTATTAGCAATGCCACCACCTACAATCAGTTTATCTACTTTAGTTGATAAAGAATCTAAAACGGTCAGTTTAGTCGATACTTTAGAGCCACCGACAACAGCCACTAACGGACTGGCGGGTTGATTTAATGCTTTACCCAAAGCATCTAGCTCATTAGCGAGCAATGGGCCTGCACAGGCAACCGCTGCAAATTTAGCGACACTATGAGTGGATGCTTGCGCTCTATGGGCGGTACCAAATGCATCCATGACAAAAATATCGCATAGAGCTGCCATTTTTTTGCCAAGCTCATCGCTGTTTTTGTTTTCACCGAGATTGAAACGCACGTTTTCACAAAGTACGACTTCACCCGCTTCAATAGTAACCCCCTCAAGCCAGTCTTTTTCTAGGCGAACGGGTTTTCCAAGTAAATTAGACAATTGTTCGGCAACGGCTTTCAAACTTGAGGCCTCATCAAACTCACCCTCAGTAGGTCTACCTAGATGAGACATAAGGATAACGGCTGCACCTGCACTTAGGGCTTTTTCAATAGTAGGGACACTGGCTTGAATACGAAGGTCGCTGGTGACTTTACCATCCTTAATTGGTACATTTAAGTCCTGACGAATTAAAACACGTTTACCCGATAAATCCAGATCTAGCATTTTTTGTATTGACATATTTTCCTCACTATTAAATAGTTTGCTATTCGATAGGCTGTATTATATCAAGCTGAAAGGGAAAAGAGGGAAACTAGCTAAGCCGTACTTTTATCTGCCATCTAATATGCAAAATAAAGAGAAATAAAACAGGACAAGCCATTGCCAGAAAATATAATACTAGGACACACCTTTAGTGTGGCTCCCATGCTCGATAGGACTGATCGACATTGCCGTTATTTCCATCGTTTACTGACTCATAAATCCCTTTTATATACCGAAATGGTGACGACAGGTGCCTTATTACATGGTTCTAGTCAGCGTTTTTTAGCCTTTAATCCAGCAGAAAATCCACTCGCTTTTCAGCTAGGAGGGAGTAAACCGAAAGAGCTGGCTTCTTGCGCTAAGATGATAGAAGATTTTAGCTATGATGAGATTAATCTGAATATAGGTTGTCCCAGCGATAGAGTGCAAAATGGTCGCTTTGGTGCCTGCTTAATGGCTGATCCTGCATTAGTTGCAGACTGTATTGATGCTATGAGGCAAGTAGTTTCAATACCTGTGACTGTTAAATCGAGAATAGGGATCGATGAGCAAGACTCTTATCAGCAGTTGTTAGATTTTATTGGCACGGTGGCGAATGTAGGGTGCGAGACCTTTATTATTCATGCCAGAAAAGCCTGGTTGAAAGGCTTGTCGCCTAAGCAAAATAGAGAAATACCACCGTTACGTTATGATTTGGTTTATCAAATAAAAAAAGATTTACCCGGATTAGAAATTATTTTAAATGGTGGAGTAACCAGTCTGCAAAGTGCGCAAGATATTTTGCAACATGTTGATGGCGTTATGGTGGGAAGAGAGGCTTATAACAACCCTTATGTATTGGCTGAGGTCGATAATAATTTGTATCAAACCGCAACAAAGATAAAAACGCGCGATGAAGTAGTCATGGCGTTAATACCTTATATTAGCAAACATATTGCAGATGGAGGACGTTTGCATAATGTGACTCGACATATTTTGGGGCTTTTTCATGGTGTTGCTGGCGCTCGAAAATGGCGTAGCTATTTGAGCGAAAACGCGGGCAAAAAAGGCGCAGACGAGGGAGTCGTTTTAGAGGCGCTAAAGCATGTTCAATTATGATATAATTTTGCGCTTTATTTACAGATAGAAGAAAAAACTATGGCAGACATGGAAGATCTTTTTTCCAAAATAATTACTGAGGTTGGAGAAGATGTGAGCCGTGAAGGTTTACTGGACACGCCCAAACGCGCAGCAAAAGCCTTTAAGTTTTTAAATAATGGCTATGAAAAGACACTGGAAGAAATTTTAAATGGTGCAATTTTTAAAGCTGACACTGAGGATATGGTTATAGTAAAAGATATTGAACTGTATTCTTTATGTGAACATCATTTATTACCTTTTATTGGTAAATGTCATATTGCTTATATTCCTAACGGTAAAGTTTTAGGGCTTTCTAAATTGGCGCGTATTGTTGATATGTATGCCAGACGTTTACAGATTCAAGAAAAACTGACCAAACAAATTGCTGATGCAGTCGAAGTATCTATAGCAGCCAAGGGCGTGGCAGTTGTTGTAGAAGCTAAGCACTTATGTATGATGATGCGAGGTGTTGAAAAACAAAACTCAGTGATGACCACTTCGGTGATGACGGGTATCTTTAGAGAAGACCGCAGTACGCGGATAGAGTTTTTGAATCTTATTAACCGATAAAACTATTGATAGCGGATAAAAATGCAAGCTTAAAGTCTATGGCTACAGAGGCTACAAAAAAAGGGGTACTGATAGTCAATCTTGGTTCACCTTCAGCACCTACCAGATCTGCTATTAGACGTTACCTTAAAGAGTTTCTCTGGGATCCTCGAGTGGTTAATTTGCCGCGTTTTATCTGGTGGATTATTTTACATTTTCTGGTGCTACCTTTTCGCCCCAAAAAGTCGCTAAAAGCCTATAAGAAAATTTGGCAAAAGCAAGGTTCTCCTCTCACTTTTTTGACTCAACAGTTAGTTGATAAAGTGGCTAAACAATTTGATAATTCAAGTTATACCATTGACTGTGTGATGCGCTATGGAAAGCCTTCTATTGCAACAAAACTTAAGCAGTACAAAAAAAATAAAATCGAGGAAATTATTGTTATTCCTTTGTACCCTCAGTATTCTTCCACAACAACCGCTTCGGTTTATGATGCTGTGGTTGCTCAGTTGATGCAGTGGCGACATGTTCCGAGTTTGCGTTTTGTTAGTGATTATCATCAACATCCTTTATATATTGAAGCCATAGCACATTCAATTGAGAAAAACTGGGTTGAAAATGGCGATAATAAGCTATTATTAATGTCTTTTCATGGCTTACCTGAACAGCTAAGCAAGTGGGGCGATCCTTATTTCCATCAATGTCATCGAACTGCTGAATTAATTGCGGCAAAACTTTCGCTAGCAAGTGGTCGATGGAAAATTGTTTTCCAGTCCCGATTTGGTAAAGCAAAATGGCTACAGCCTTATTGTATTGAGGTATTACAAGATTTACCTAGGCAAGGTATAAAAAAGGTAGATGTGGTGTGTCCTGGTTTTGCAGTGGATTGTCTGGAAACATTAGAAGAAATTGAGATAGCCAATAGAGAATATTTTATCGCAGCAGGTGGTGAAACTTATCATTACATTGCTGCTTTAAATGATTCTGCAAGTCATGTCAAAGCCGTGGTAGCGTTAATAACAGAAAACACTTATGAGACTTTATAATAAAGATTGCCGATTAATACTATTTATTTTTGAAAATGGTATAAGAAATAGTAGACATGATGATGTGTCGTTTTAATAAAGGTTCAAAATGAGAATAGGTACTGCACTTACGCCCAACGCGACTAAAGCATTATTACTGGGTAGTGGTGAATTAGGCAAAGAAATTGCAATTTCATTACAGCGTTATGGTGTAGAAGTGATTGCAGTGGATAGATACCCTAATGCACCTGCACAACATATTGCCCAACGCAGTCATGTGATTGACATGACCGATGCCAACGCGATTAAACAGTTAATTGCACTAGAGAAACCCGATTATATTATTCCTGAAATAGAAGCGATTGCGACCAATGCATTGGCTGAAATTGAAGCCGAAGGGGTATCCAAAGTAGTGCCTAATGCCAGAGCAGTACAACTAACCATGAACAGGGAAGGTATTCGTACCATGGCAGATAAAGAGGTCGGTGTGCCGACTTCAAAGTATGCGTTTGCAAAAACTTATGCACAATTGCAATATGCGGTTGATAATGGCATCGGCTATCCCTGTTTTATTAAGCCCACCATGTCTTCTTCAGGTAAGGGTCAATCCATGGTTAAATCGGCCGATGAATTAGAACAAGCCTGGAATTATGCCAAGTCGGGTGGCAGAACAGATACCGGAAAAGTGATTGTAGAAGGGGCTGTGGATTTTGATTATGAAATCACCCTGTTAACGGTGCGTGCACTCAATCAGAATGGCACTATTGAAACACATTTTTGCGAACCCATTGGGCATAGGCAGGAAGACGGTGATTACCGAGAAAGCTGGCAGCCTCAGCAAATGACAGCTAAGGCTTTGCAAAATTCACAAGATATTGCCAAGAAAGTGACAGATAATATTGGTGGTGTGGGTTTATTTGGTGTAGAACTGTTTATAAAAGCGGATGAGGTCTGGTTTAGTGAAGTCAGTCCAAGACCGCATGATACAGGCATGGTCACCATGGTCACCCAGCGACAAACCGAATTTGATTTACATGCCAGAGCTATTTTAGGCTTACCAGTTTCTACTCAACTGGATAAAACCGGTGCCAGTGCGGTTATTCTAGGAGGTTTAGATGCAAAAGGGGTTGAGTTTACTGGATTAGATGAGGCGTTATCTGATTTAGAAATAGATATTAGATTGTTTGCCAAGCCAGAAAGTTTTATCACAAGACGGCTGGGTGTGGCTTTAGCTACAGCAGAAAATATTGGCGAAGCGAGAGCTAAAGCAGTTGCCGCAGCAAATAAAATTAATGTTGTCCCCCCGTTAATATAAGCCCATGATCCGCTTTCTTTGTCTTATCTATAAACTCAGGACGAAAGACGAAAGACGAAAGACGAAAGACGAAAGACGAAAGACGAAAGACGAAAGACCCCTTGATTTTTGATTGGTTCTGGTGCGTGGGCAGAGATTGTTCCAGACAATCTTACTGCATTTCCACCATCCTTGGCGGTCAGCAGAGATTGTTCCAGACAATCTTACTGCATTTCCACCATCCTTGGCGGTCAGCAGAGATTGTTCCAGACAATCTTACTGCATTTCCACCATCCTTGGCGGTCAGCAGAGATTGTTCCAGACAATCTTACTGCATTTCCACCATCCTTGGCGGGCAAACGCACCCTACGGATCTAAAGACTCAGGACTCAAGTAACTGGAACTTCTGTTAGTACACGTTATTTCCGAAGTCTGTTATCGGGAGTCTAGTTTTAAATACTTGGATTTCTGCTTAGAACATGCAGGAATGACGGTGGGAGTGAGGCGGTTCTTATATCTGTTCAACAAATAACTCTGAATGAAAGAGGTTTTGCTGCTCTGTGTTTGGGGTTGATTTTGTTAGTATGTTTTATCAGAAAAACGACTAAGAAATAGCCGTTATTTTACCAAATACCGCTTGATTTGTCTATGGTTTTTGTTGGTTTTATTGTTATAAATCAGATGGTTATGGTGTTTTTAAGGGTTGACTAAATAAGGATGGTTTTGTTGTAAGTTTGTGTGGTAGTTTGCTTTAATTATTTTTTGAATAGGGTATAAGACCATTGTTAAGAATAAATGCTATAGGAAGCGAGGATTTAACTAAAGATCGTGATATCCCGTTTCTTCGTGTAATACAATATCCAGTCCTTGTACTTCTTCGTCTTCAGACACTCGTAAGCCAATTGTTTTATCAATCATTTTCAAAAGCCCATAACTGATCACTGCACACCAACAAATAGTAGTAACAACTGCAATAGCTTGAACCCCCACCTGATCCATAATAGATACGCCGTCTGCTAAACCTAAGCCGCCTAGACTACTAGAAGCAAACACCCCGGTTAATAATGAACCGGTGATACCACCGACACCATGCACAGGAAAAACATCTAATGAATCATCTATTTTTAAAACCCGTTTAATGTATTGGGTTGCAAAAAAACAGAATGTACCTGCTGTTATACCGATGACCAATGCACCGAGAGGACCAACAAATCCTGAGGCGGGTGTGATCGTCCCTAAACCTGCCACCATACCGGTAACAATGCCTAATACACTGGGTTTTCCAAATCTTATCCACTCAATAAACATCCAAGTTAAGGAGCCTGCCGCTGCACCAATATGAGTGACCAACATAGCCATCCCTGCCGATCCATCTGATGTTAATGCACTCCCCGCATTAAAACCGAACCATCCCACCCACAACATACCAGCTCCTGTAACCACCATCGTCATATTATGCGGAGGCATTGCTGTAGTTGGAAAACCTCTTCTTTTACCCAACACCAGGGCGGCCACTAAAGCCGCTACCCCCGCGTTGATATGAATAACAATACCACCAGCAAAATCCATAACGCCTAATTCCGCAAGCCAGCCACCACCCCACACCCAGTGACATACAGGGATGTAAACAAAAATCAGCCATAATGAACTAAACCAGAGCATGGCTGAAAACTTCATTCTTTCTGCAAAAGCACCTACAATCAACGCAGGAGTAATAATGGCAAAAGTCATTTGAAACATAAAAAATACGGTTTCAGGAATATCACCTGTTAGGCTGTCTGTTTCTAAATCCAACACCAGCATTTTTGATGCTCCACCTATAAATGCTTGTAACTCACCCCCATCTGCAAAGATAAAGCTATAAGCACCGACCAGCCATATAATAGACACAACGCATGTAATAGCAAAACACTGCATTAAAACTGATAATGCATTTTTACTTCTGACTAAACCCGCATAAAACAATGACAAACCAGGCAATGTCATAAATAGAACAAGTACTGTTGAAGTTAGCACCCAAGCAGTATTTGCCTGATTTAATTCATCAGCGTTGGCAATGCTTGGAAAAAAAAGCAAATAGAGTAAGTATTTATTGAGTAGCAATTTTTTATTATTTATATCCATTTGTTTATTGGTCTCAATTTAATATTCACTTAAAAGTAAATTAAAGTGCATCGTTTCCTACCTCTCCGGTTCTAATTCTTATTACTTGCTCTAGGGTAGTGACAAAAATCTTACCATCACCAATTTTCCCCGTATTGGCTGCATTAACAATGGCTTCAAGTGCCTGTTTCAGAGTTTCGTCAGCAATTGCAATTTCTAACTTCACTTTAGGTAAAAAATCTACAACGTATTCTGCACCACGGTACAGTTCAGTATGCCCTTTTTGGCGACCAAAACCCTTTACTTCAGTCACTGTAACACCGACAATACCGATTTCAGTTAAGGCCTCTCTTACGTCATCCAGTTTGAAAGGTTTTATTATTGCTGTTATTAGTTTCATAATGTTCCTAGTCGATTTAATCTAGCACCTATTTTTGCACATTTTGAATCCATAAAAAATATAAAGCTTATCAATAGGTTTTTATAAACACACAATGCACAAAAATAGGCACTATATTACATCATTTATTCTTGAAAATGGTATTGCAAATTTTACCTGCAATCTCCCACCAAATGAGTGCAGGTAAAACTATTTTCTTCTACACAAAAAAAACGGGTACATAATGTACCCGTTTTTTCATCTTTTAGAGACCTCAGCATAACTCTGGACGAGAGAGAAAAAAAATTCTAGCCTTTTTTATCCGTTCATGAGTTGTGCCGGGGTTCTCTTTTAATAAATTAAGACTATTTACATCATTGTCCTTTACTGGAATCGGTAAACTCAGGATAAGCTTCCATTCCACATTCAGAATAATCAATCCCTTGATACTCTTCTTCTTCACTGACACGGATGCCCATGATTACTTTAATAATGTACCAAGTTATAAAACTAGCAATAAATACAAAGCCAAAAATGGTGACTATTCCTATTAGTTGTGCTGTTAGTGTCGCATCTGGATTGGTAAAACAAACTGCTAACAAGCCCCAAATACCGACGACACCATGCACTGAAATTGCACCAACCGGATCATCTATTTTTAACTTATCAATATTAACGATAGCAAAAACAACAATTAACCCACCGATTGCACCAATTGCAGTTGCAACTAAAGGTGTAGGCGTTAGAGGCTCTGCTGTAATAGCCACCAAACCTGCTAATGCGCCGTTTAAAGTCATGGATAAATCTGCTTTGCCAAACATTAATTGTGCGGCGACAAGGGCAGCAACAACACCACCTGCTGCTGCTGCATTGGTATTGACAAAAACCATGGCAACTGCGTTAGCCTCACCAATATCAGAAAGTTTTAACTCTGAACCACCATTAAAACCAAACCAACCTAACCATAAGATAAATGTTCCTAAAGTAGCCAGTGGCATATTACAGCCTGGAATCGGGTAAATAGCCCCATTTTCACCATATTTGCCTTTACGAGCACCTAATAAACACACACCTGCGAATGCCGCAGTAGCACCACATAAATGCACTACACCAGAACCAGCAAAATCTAGGAAACCTAGACCATTTAAGAAACCATCACCCCATTTCCAATAACCTTGTATTGGATAAATAAAACCTGTCATAACCACAGCAAAGAATAAAAACGCCCATAATTTCATCCGCTCAGCCACTGCGCCAGACACAATTGACATTGCTGTAGCAACAAAAACTACCTGAAAGAAAAAGTCAGACATTTTGGAATAATATGTTCCACCTTCGCTAGCCAGTACGGCTTCAGCAGTATGATCATCGCCTAACAAAAAGCCCAGACCTGGCCAAACACTATTAACTGCTTCAGCGGGATACATAATGTTATATCCACATAACATATACATAATACAAGCTATGGCAAATAACACGACGTTTTTTGTTAAAATTTCTGTGGTATTTTTAGCACGAACTAAGCCCGCTTCCAGCATGGCAAAACCTGCTGCCATCCACATCACCAGTGCTCCACTCATTAAAAAGTAGAACGTATCGAGCGCATAACTTAACTCCGCTAATTTATTTAAAGCTTCCACTTTATCACCTCTTAATTATTATTTTTATAATGCTTCTTCGCCAGTTTCACCTGTGCGAATTCGAATAACCTGTTCTAAATTAGTAACAAAAATTTTGCCATCACCAATTTTTCCTGTATTAGCTGATTTAGTTATACCTTCGACCGCTTGTTCTACAAGATCATCGGCAACAGCAACCTCGATTTTAGCTTTTGGTAGAAAATCAACCACATATTCAGCGCCACGATAAAGCTCTGTATGCCCTTTTTGACGACCAAAGCCTTTGACTTCAGTGGCTGTAATACCTGAAACCCCAAGATCTGACAGTGCCTCGCGTACATCATCCAATTTAAAAGGTTTGATTACAGCTGTTATTAGTTTCATAAAATTCCTCTCTGCAATAATTTAGTTACATTATGGAAAAAAGCATAATCTATGCCAACAAGTCAGATAAGGACAAAACTAAGCTCAGGGATAAGCAGTGTTAAAACCCGATCTATTTTGGTGCAAAACAACAAAACATCGCACCAAAATAATACAAACACTGCATTAGTCAACCCTTAAAAACACCATAACAATTTGATTTATAACAATAAATTGAACAAATATCATAGATAAATCAAGCAGTATTTGGTAAAATAACGGCTATTTCTTGGTCGTTTTGCTTAAAAAATATGCTAACAAAATCAACCCCAAACACAGAGCAACTAAAGCTCTTTCATTCAGAGTTATTTGTTGAATAGGGTATAAGATCCGCGTCACTCCCTCCGCCATTCCTGCATGTTCTAAGCAGAAATCCAAGTGTTTAAAACGAGATTCCCGATAAAGACTTCGGGAATGACGTGGTAACAGAGGTTCCAGTTACTTTAGTCCTAAGTCCTAAGTTCTAAGTCCTAAGTCCTAAGTCCTAAGTCCTAAGTCCTAAGTCCTAAGTCCTAAGTCCTAAGTCTCTAGTCTTGAGTCTTGAGTCTTGAGTCTTGAGTCTTGAGTCTTGAGTCTTGAGTCTTGAGTCTTGAGTCTTGAGTCTTTTTTATATATTTCTCACTTAATATCAATGATATTACAAAGTAACGCATCATTTGTTGTTAGCTAACAACAGCTACACCAAAAAGAACGGACATCTCTTTCTAAAAACAAACCGCACCAAACTTATCATCTTTTATACTATAAATACTTACACAAAATACTTACACATACTTTTAAGTTGCTACTTTACAACAAGCCTAAAGTGGTATATGCTTTGCTTGGTTTCACAAGAACTAACCTATTTAACTTGGAATTATTATGAATAAAATAAATTTATCTGTTGCTATTGTACTATTTGCAACATCCTCTCTCTCTTTTGCCGAAGAGGATACAAACTTTTTTGGCTGGGGTCACAGTGCCAGCGTTGCCTTAACCACTGACTATATTTGGCGTGGTGTTTCTCAGACCAATAATGACCCTGCTATTCAAGGTGCATTTGATTTATCCCATGAGACAGGTCTTTATCTTGGGCTCTGGGCATCTAACGTAGAATTTGGCGATGGTGGTACTAGCATGGAGCTTGATGCCTATGCCGGTTATACCAATGCAACTGATTTTGGTGGTATCCTGCCTTTTTCCCTTGATTACGATATCGGGGTTTTACGTTACGAATACACTGGATCATCAGACTTGGACTTCACTGAGTTGTATTTTGGCGCTTCAGTCGCACCGCTTGAAAATTTAAACTTAAGCTACTACTACTACTACGGACTTAAAGTTGGTCATACTCTACCAGGTGAGTATTCTGATATGGCTGCCGATTACACATTACCTGATTCATTAGGTGGCATCACCCTCTTAGGACATGCCGGTTACTATAACCAAAAAGGTGGTGCAGATAACTATTGGGACTGGAAATTCGGTGCATCAAAAGAAATTGCTGGCTATAACATTGAAATCGCATATACAGAAACTGACGACTCAGGTAATGGCGATTTAGATGATGCAAAAGTGGTAGCCACTATTTCACGCGAACTAGGTGCAGATTCAAACGGCGGCTTAGGTCTTCCTGCGGGCTTTGAAACCAGTGCATCTGTTGCATTAACTACAGACTACATCTGGCGTGGTATATCTCAAACGCATAACGAACCTGCAATTCAAGGATCTTTTGATATTTCTCATGACTCCGGTGCTTACATTGGCGTATGGGCATCAAGCTATGAATTTGGTGACAATGCAAGCATGGAAGTTGATTTATACGGGGGTTTCTCCAGAGACACCGATTTGAGTGGATTACTACCTTTTCCTGTTATGTATGACATAGGGATTCTTCGCTATGAATACACCTCAGCCTCTGCCGCAAACTTCACAGAACTCTATTTTGGTGCTTCAACATCACCGCTTAAAAACCTAAACCTAAGCTACTATTACTACTACGGTTTAAAAATAGAAAATACATTACCTGGAGAATATTCTGATATGGCAATAGACTACACCTTGCCTGAATCACTATGTAGCGTTACTTTGCTTGGTCATGCTGGTTACTACAACCAAAAAGCGGGTAATGATGACTATTGGGACTGGAAAGCAGGTATTGCTAGAGATTTTGGCTCATATAATATCGAAGTGGCTTATACAGAAACCGATGACTCAAGTACTGGCAACTTAGGCGATGGCCGTGCAGTAGCTACTTTATCGACTACTTTCTAAGCACTTTTCTTTAAAGTATTGATATTTAAAAACGGGGCTTTATGCCCCGTTTTTTTTAGCCTTATTTATAAAAAAATGGTAGAGTTACGATTTGCATCGCAAAAAATATAAATAAAATTAATCCTTGGAGACAAAATAAATGTCAGTAGATAACGTCCTTAAAATGATTCAGGAAAATGATGTCAAATTTGTTGACTTTCGTTTTTGTGACACACGCGGTAAAGAACAACACGTAACTTTTCCAGCCCATACCATTGATGAAGATACCTTTGAAGAAGGTAATATGTTTGATGGTTCTTCAGTGGCAGGCTGGAAAGGTATTAACGAATCAGACATGATTTTAATGCCTGATCCAGCAACGGCTGTTTTAGACCCATTCTTTGACGATACTACTTTGATCTTACGTTGCGATATTATTGAACCTAATGATATGCAAGGTTATCAACGTGACCCACGCTCTATTGCAAAACGTGCTGAAGCTTATATGCAATCTACCGGCATTGCTGATGCTGCCTACTTCGGTCCAGAAAATGAATTTTTCGTATTTGATGACGTAAAATGGAATTCTGACATGGGTAGCTGTGGCTACACAGTGGATTCTGAAGAAGCGGGCTGGAACTCACAAAAAGCCTACGAAGATGGCAACATTGGACATCGCCCAGGTGTAAAAGGCGGTTACTTCCCTGTTCCTCCTGTTGATTCATTACAAGACATGCGTTCAGCGATGTGTCTGGTTCTTGAAGAAATGGGTCAAACCACTGAAGTACATCACCATGAAGTAGCAACTGCTGGACAATGTGAAATTGGTAGTAAATTCAACACATTAGTAAATAAGGCAGATGAAGTATTAACACTTAAATATGTAGTAGCTAATATTGCTCACGCTTATGGAAAAACAGCGACATTCATGCCTAAACCTCTTGTTGGCGACAACGGTAACGGCATGCACGTACACCAATCACTGTTTAAAGGTGGAGATAATTTATTCTCTGGTGATTTGTACGGCGGTTTATCTGAAACTGCTCTTTTCTACATCGGCGGTATCATCAAACATGCAAAAGCATTGAATGCTTTTGCTAATGCATCAACCAACAGCTATAAACGCTTAGTACCAGGCTTTGAAGCCCCTGTTATGCTTGCTTATTCTGCGCGTAACCGCTCTGCATCTATCCGTATCCCCTTTGTTAACAACCCTAAAGGTCGCCGTATTGAACTACGTTTTGGTGACTCTACTGCCAACCCTTACCTTTGCTTTGCAGCTATGTTAATGGCTGGGCTTGATGGCATTCAAAACAAAACTCACCCTGGCGATGCCATGGACAAAGATTTATACGACCTACCTCCAGAAGAAGAAGATGCAATCCCCCAAGTGGCGTTCTCTTTTGATGAAGCATTAAAAGCATTAGCTGAAGATCGCGAATTTTTAACGCGCGGTGGTGTTTTTACTGATGATGTGATTGATGGTTATATTGATCTAAAAATGGAAGAAGTGACTCGTCTACGCATGAGTACTCACCCAGTAGAGTTTGACATGTATTACAGCCTGTAATCTGATGGTGGCTTTGTAAGCAGAGTAATATGTAGCTACTCAGCATACTCCGTAACTGCTTAGATTGTCTCTATTTTGTTCAAAAGCATAAGCGAAAGCACGAAGTTTACAGGTGTAAATGCGTACTTTCAACGCGGCTATTGGACAAAATAGAGGGTGAGCTGAGTAGTTACAGTAATATAAGCCAATTAAAACGCCTCATATATGAGGCGTTTTTGTTTAACCCTCACTAATACCATTTTCAACAATAAAGGGTATAACTTTCTCTTTCTTGGTAAAACATCCCTCTCTAAAATTACTCAGCCACTGAATGCCACTGCTATCAATTTAGCATAAATTAATGGCATATAATTTGCTTTTTTTCTGATGGGTCTCTCAATATAGTCGGTGATAGCTTGTGCATAAAAACATTCTTGCTCACCTCAATGAATCGATTCTATTATTTAATCGTCAATTAGAGTTAATTTATATTAATGCGGCAGGAGAAATATTATTAGCGGATAGTGCAAAACATCTATTAGGACTTACCGCAAACTCACTGTTCAAATCATCAGCTTCTAGCTTGTTAATTGACCTACAGCAGTGTCTTAATGTTGAAGATCCTATTATTGATAGAGAAATTAAACTGGTTCGGCTAAACCATACAAGAAAAGTAAATATCAGTGTCACCCCTTTGTTTCATAACAATTATCTCAATGAAATATTGGTTGAAATGCAGCAAGTTGACAGACAATTACGCATTAGCAAAGAGAAACAGCTTTTTGCTCAACAAAATATGAGCCGATTATTGGCAAAAGGTCTGGCACACGAAATTAAAAACCCTTTAGGTGGAATAAGGGGAGCCGCTCAGCTACTAGAACTAGAATTAAAAGATCAAGATCTGCAAGAATATACTCAAATTATTATTCAGGAATCTGATCGTTTAAAAGCCTTAATGGATAAAATGCTAGGACCTAAAAAACCCGCTAAAAAAGAGCTACTTAATATCCATGAAGTATTGGAGCGCGTTAAACAGTTGGTTAATATCGAAGCTGATAAAATCATTATTAAAACAGATTATGACCCTAGTATTCCTGATTTAAAAGCCGATAAAAACCAATTGATTCAGGTTGTACTCAATATTGTTCAAAATGCGGTTCAAGCCATGCAGCACAAAGGAACAATTAGCATAAAGTCAAGAGTACTTAGACAATTAACCATTGGTCGGAAACACTATAAATTGACAGCAAAAATTGATATTTCTGATAGTGGCCCTGGAATTACTAGCGAGATGATGAGCCAAATTTTTTACCCCATGATTACCAGCCGAGCCGAAGGTACGGGGCTAGGTCTATCCATTGCTCAATCATTGATTAATCAGCACAATGGTTTCATTGAGTGCGAAAGTGAACCTGGTAATACCATTTTTTCTATTTTTCTACCTTTAGTTAATGCAGATGAAAAAGAATAATATTGTCTGGATAGTAGATGATGACAAATCCATTCGTTGGGTAATTGAAAGAGCACTTAATAAAGCTGCTATCAACACACAAAGTTTTGCTGATGCCCATAGCCTGTTAGAAGCATTGGAAAACAATGTTCCCACCACACTGATTACTGATATCAGAATGCCTAAAGTTGATGGTCTCGAATTATTAAGTAAAGTGCAGTACAACCATCCAGATCTACCCGTTATAGTCATGACTGCACATTCCGATTTAGATAGTGCCGTTTCAGCCTTTAACGCAGGTGCTTTTGAATACCTACCTAAACCCTTTGATATTAATGAAGTTATTGACGTTGTACAAAGAGCCTGCGCTCAAAGTAAGCAGGGCAACTCAAAACAAAGTAATACTGAGGATCTCAGCGAAGATACACCGGAAATTATTGGTAGTGCGCCTGCCATGCAAGAAGTATTTCGTGCTATCGGTCGCTTGGCGCGTTTAAATATCACTGTACTTATTAATGGTGAATCTGGCACGGGTAAGGAGCTAGTTGCCAAGGCTTTACATCGTCATGGCCCGCGCAATAAACAGGCTTTTATTGCACTTAATATGGCTGCCATCCCAAAAGACTTAATGGAATCTGAGCTTTTTGGTCATGAAAAAGGTTCATTTACCGGTGCTTATACCAAAAGAGCAGGGCGCTTTGAGCAAGCCAATGGAGGTACTTTATTTTTAGATGAAATTGGTGATATGCCAGCCGAACTACAAACCAGATTATTACGTGTATTATCCGACAATGAGTTCTATCCAGTGGGCGCCCATTCCTCTGTTAAAGTGGATGTTCGCATTATTGCTGCAACACACCAAAACATTGAATCATTAGTTGAACAAGGCTTATTTAGAGAAGACTTATTTCACCGTCTCAATGTCATCCGTATACATATTCCACCTTTACGAAAGCGGCAAGAAGATATACCTATTTTAATGCGTCATTTTTTAAACCAAGCTGCTGTTGAGCTCAATAGCGAACTCAAAGCTTTAAAACCAGAAACCGAAGTTTTTTTAAGCACTTTACCTTGGCCCGGCAATGTACGACAGCTTGAGAATTTTTGTCGCTGGTTAACCGTTATGGCATCAGGTAGAGAAATTCATTTAGAAGACCTTCCGCCTGAATTAAATTCGGTAGAAAAAGAGGACTTAAATAATACAACCAGCCAGTGGGAATTATTATTGGAAAATACAGTAAAAAATCATTTATTAATAGGCGATAAAGAAATAGCCAAAACTATTATTGCTGAAGTAGAAGGCATACTCATTAAAACAGCCTTACAATATACCTCGGGCAGAAGGAATGAAGCGGCTGTATTGCTAGGTTATGGTAGAAATACTTTAACCCGTAAAATCAAAGAACTACCTATTGACCTTAGCTAAAACCATTTTCAAAAATAAATGATATTAACTATGCCGAGGTCTCATTATGTTTTTAAATTACTTTTAAAAATATAAAAATTCCGTTATATTTGCACACTTTTTGCCATTATTTAAAACTTATTCGTGGAATTTATTCATATTGTTGCAGGTGCTTTGGTTGGGCTTATTATTGGCCTTACTGGCGTGGGTGGTGGCTCGCTAATGACACCTATTCTAGTACTAGGCTTTGGTATATCACCTGTTATTGCTGTAGGTACAGATTTATTATATGCCGCATTAACAAAATGCAGCGGTGTTTACTTCCATCATAAAAATAAAACCATTGACTGGAAAGTCGTACTCCTATTAGCAAGTGGTAGCGTTCCCTGTTCTCTTATCACCATTCAATTTCTGGATAATTTAAAACAAACAGGGGTTAATTATGATGAAATTATCATACTGACATTGGGTATTATGCTCATTTTGACAGCATTTATTATTCTGCTAAAAGATAAATTACTCGCTTTTATACATGCTAACCATTCTGACAGCTTATTAGTCAATTTTGTCAGACGATTTCGACCTCAAATCACCATCTTCTGTGGTTGTTTATTAGGTTGTGTGGTGACACTTTCATCGGTTGGCGCGGGTGCTATTGGTTCGGCCATTCTTTTTTTGTTATATCCCCGAAAATCAGCCATTGCTATTATCGGCACCGATATTGCTCACGCCATTCCTCTAACTGCGATAGCGGGGTTAGGGCACTTGTATTTTGGCAGTGTTGATTTTGAACTCTTGTTTGGCTTATTAGCAGGTGGTGTCCCTGCTATTTATCTGGGAAGTATAATTGGCAAAAAATTACACGATAAGGTTTTGCGACTGTTAATCATGTTACTTTTACTGGTCATGGGTATTAAATTAATATTTTCACAACTTGCCATCATCCATTTTATGGAACCACTCTACCACCAAATATTGCAGACCCTATCCGAACAATGGTCGAGCCTTCAACTATAGCTGCCTTTAAATCGCCAGACATACCCAAAGAAAATTCATTGATCTTTGGCAAAGCTAATTGAGTCACTGTTTGGTATAAGTGCTTATATGGCTTTCTCTGGTTTTGGTACTCAACTGTTGGTTCTGGTATTGCCATCACCCCGCGTAAACGAATATTAGGCAAAGTATTCACTGCTTCAATTAACTGAGGTAAATCATTAAGTAAAACCCCCGATTTTGTTTCTTCAACACTAATATTAACCTGTAGAAGAATGTTTAAATCAGGCAAATAATCAGGTCGTTGTTCACTTAAACGCTTGGCTATTTTTAAACGATCAACACTATGAACCCAGCTAAAATGAGTGGCAATGGCCTTGGTTTTATTGGATTGTATTGGGCCTATGAAATGCCAGCATATATCAAAAGCTGCTAAATCAACCTGTTTAATCAGAGCTTCTTGAGTATAGCTTTCGGCAAAATCTCGCTGTCCTGCCTGATAAGCGAGTGCAATATCAGAGGCCGGCTTAGTTTTACTTACTGCCAATAATTTAACACTTCCTCTATCCCTATTTCCTTGCCGTTCTGCATCAACAATCTGCGATTTTATGGTGTTAAGTCTTTGCTTTATTTGGTTCATAGAAGTCTCAGTATAGCTCTGGACGGATAAAAAAAGGGATAGAATTTTTGGGGTTGATTTTGTTAGTATGTTTTATCAGCAAAACGACCAAGAAATAGCCGTTATTTTACCAAATACTGCTTGAGACGAAAGACGAAAGACGAAAGACGAAAGACGAAAGACGAAAGACGAAAGACGAAAGACTCAGGACTAAAGTAACTGGAACTTCTGTTACCACAGGTCATTCCCTAAGTTTGTTATCGGGAATCTCGTTTTAAACACCTAGATTTCTGCTTAGAACATGGAGGAATGACGCGGCTCTTATGCCATGTTCAACAAATAGCTCTGAATGAAAGAGGTTTAGTTGCTCTGTGTTTGGGGTTGGTTTTGTTAGTATGTTTTATCAGCAAAACGACCAAGAAATAGCCGTTATTTTACCAAATACTGCTTGTATTTCTATGGTTTTTGTTGGGTTTATTATTATAAATAAAATGGTTATGGTATTTTTAAGGGTTAACTACTTATTGCTATATTTTCCCTTTTGGATAGGGCTAAGTCCGAAGTCCTGAGTCTCTAGTCTTTAGTCTTTAGTCTTTAGTCTGATCTGCCTATTTATAGTATTATTATTTTTTGAATTTTGTATTATTGCATGTTATTTTGGCTGAAAGATAGAAAACTTCTAGCCTTTTTTATCCTCTCATGAGTTATGCTGAGATCTCGATATACATTACTTTTTTAAATATGCCTAATTTGGTTTATTTCAACTCACTGGAGACACCCTTATGGATGCTGCTGAATTATTAACATTTTCTGTTAAGAGCAAAGCATCTGATTTACATTTATCTGCGGGCTTACCCCCCATGATTAGAGTTGATGGCGATATTCGTCGCATCAATATTCCTGCTTTAGACCATAAGGAAGTGCATGCCTTAATTTATGGCATCATGAATGACAAGCAGCGTAAAGATTATGAAGCGTTTTATGAAACGGATTTTTCCTTTGAATTACCTAGCGTTGCCCGCTTTCGTGTCAATGTATTCAATCAAGAACGCGGTGCGGCGGCTGTATTTAGAATCATTCCCTCTGAGATACTGAGCCTTGAAGATTTAAAGGCTCCTAAGTTCTTTGAAGAACTGTGTAAAACGCCTAGAGGTATGATTCTCGTGACTGGTCCTACAGGATCTGGTAAATCGACCACTTTGGCGGCGATGGTTAATCATATTAATATGCATGATTACGCCCATATTTTAACCGTAGAAGACCCTATAGAATTTATTCACAAAAGTAAAAAATGCCTTATCAACCAGCGAGAAGTTCACAGAGATACACATAACTTTAATGCTGCACTTCGCTCTGCACTTCGGGAAGATCCCGATATTATCCTAGTGGGTGAAATGAGGGATCTGGAAACCATACGCCTAGCCTTATCGGCTGCCGAAACAGGACATTTGGTTTTTGCCACACTGCATACCACCTCCGCAGCTAAAACCATTAACCGTATTATTGATGTTTTTCCTGCGGCAGAAAAGGATATGATTCGTTCCATGTTATCAGAGTCCTTACGCGCCGTTATTTCTCAAATACTGCTAAAAAAAATCGGTGGCGGACGAATTGCTGCACATGAAATCATGGTTGCTACGCCAGCCATCCAAAACTTAATCAGAGAGGCGAAAGTCGCCCAAATGTACTCTGCTATTCAAACAGGTCGTAAAGAGGGTATGCAGACCTTAGATCAAAACCTAAAAGAACAAGTAGAAAAAGGCTATATCACCTCCAAAATAGCACAAGGTAAAGCCGTTAATAAAAATATTTTCGGTTAAATGCTGTTCCCATTATTTTTTTCTTTGTTCTTTTATCATTTCATACGCTTTTGTAATTTTTTGCGTCTTCTCTTTTGCCAAGACCATCATTTCTTCGGGTAAGCCCTTAGCCACCAGTTTATCGGGATGATGCTGACTCATTAACCGTCGATATGCTTTTTTAATTTCAGCATCAGTTGCTGTCGAGTTCACGGCTAAAACAGCATAAGCATCTTGCAAGCGACTGGAGGCAGACTGTTGGCTGGAATACCCATAAAAACGTTGCTGCGCTTGAAACTGTAATTTTATGCGTTCATATTCAAACCGTGATATACCTAAATAACCACATATTGTCTGTAAAACCTTTTCCTCTGCCTGATCTAATACCCCATCCGCAAACGCCGCCTGAATCTGAATTTCCAGAAACATACGTATTAAATTCGTCCTCCTATGGCATTCTTTACGAAATTGTTGCAAAACATCTTTTAAAGGAAACGCCTCTGCTTTACCTTGTTCAAACAGCTTAATTGCAGTTTTTCTCATATCCCCAGACAAAGACAACTCATCCATAACCCGTTTTGCTAGGTTTATTTCTGCTGTAGTGACTTCCCCATCCGCTTTAGCAATATGTCCCATTACTGAAAATGTAGCAGTAAAAAACGCCATCTGTACCCGTTGCTGATCACCGGGACTTAACTGTTCATCCATTTTGATAGCATTCAATCCAGTATCAAATTGATGTCCCACTGAGGCACCCAAAATAGCACCTAAAGGCCCTCCCATTAAAAAACCAAAGGCACCACCGACTACTTTCCCCATCCAACTCATGCTTTTAATACCCCAATTTAATAAAATTATTGTGCATTATTTTACCACTATTAAATTAATTTTTATCTTGAGACCTCAGCCTAATATTTAGAGATAAGAATTTAATGCTAAAATAACAAGTATCTTATTGACTAATATCTTATCTGACTATGAACGCACCTGATGCACTTTTTGAATCATCATTATCAAACCTGTCATTACTGTCTCGCGGTAAAGTTCGTGATATTTATGCAGTAGATAATGATCATTTATTGATTGTAACAACAGACAGATTATCAGCATTTGATGTGGTCTTACCTGACCCTATTCCAGGAAAAGGTCGTGTATTAACCAATATATCCAATTTTTGGTTTAACAAAATGCAACATATCATAGCAAATCATTTGGTCGGCATTAAACTGGAAGATATTATTCCTAATCCAGAAGAACATTCTCAGGTCAGTGAGCGGTCAATTATTGTTAAACGCCTAAACCCCTTGCCTGTTGAAGCGATTGTTCGTGGTTACCTGATTGGGTCTGGCTGGAAAGATTACCAACAAACGGGAGCTATTTGCGGTATTGGCTTAGAAAAAGGCTTAAAACAAGCGCAACAATTAGCAGAAGTCATTTACACCCCGTCCTCTAAAGCCGCTGTAGGCAATCATGATGAAAATATTACTTTTGAACAAACTATCGAGCTATTAGGTGAAAAAATTGCTAAACAAATCAAACAGGTCAGCATTGATCTTTATACCAAAGCCGCTAAATTTGCCAAACAAAGAGGTATTATTATTGCTGATACCAAGTTTGAATTTGGTTTGGATGACGATGGGAAATTATATTTAATTGATGAAGTATTAACACCTGATTCCTCTCGGTTTTGGTCAGCAGAACATTATCAAGTAGGTATAAGCCCTCTTGGTTTTGACAAGCAATATATACGGGATTATCTGGAAACACTAGATTGGAATAAAACAGCACCTGCGCCGTCTTTACCTAAAGAAGTTACCAAGGTCTGTGCCGCTAAATATGCAGAAGCTGAGCGTATATTAACGCATTTTTAGAATAGACTGATCTGTCAGTGCCTCAACAGCTTCAATGGTTTGAAAAAATACCCGCCCTGGGGTTAAGTGTTCCAGAAAACGGGTTTGTTTTAGCTTGTCCATAACGGGCCCTTTAACTTCGGCAAGACTCAACACAATGGAGCTACTTTTTAATGAATGAATAAGCGTTTCTAATGCTTCAAAGGCCGTGCTGTCTATATAACTCACCGATGAAAAAATAAGCACGACATGTTCTATAGCCGAATTTTTATTGGTCTCAGTTTCAATAAAATTAACAATATAACTGACATTAGCAAAACTAATATTTTCATCAATTCTGATTAACACTATATTTTCCCAGGTTTCTACCTGATAACGCTTTACATTTCTAAAATGTTCAGTACCCTCTATCCGCCCCACAAGGGCAATATGTGGTTTACTTGTTCTCCGTAAAAAACTCAGAATAGTAATGGCGATACCAATAGCAATACCTTCTTCAATCCCCAGAATCAAAACACCTAACAGGGTAATCAATTCTGCAAAACCATCACTTTGATCATACTTCCAGGTTTTAATAATATCGCCCAATTTTATCAAAGGAAAAATGGCAACTAAAATAACAGCGGCTAAAGTCGTTCGGGGAATATAGGTGAATTGCTCTGTAAAAAACACCATGGCAATAGCAAGTAAAAAAACGGCAATCAACATTGCCATTTGAGTTCTGGCACCTGCAAAAAAATTAACCATTGTTCGACTAAAACTGCCTGCTACAGACATACCACCTGAAAATGCAGTAACAATATTTGCAGCACCTAATGCAACTAATTCTTGATTAGGGTTTATCTTTTGATTTCTTAATTTTGCTGTCACGTTAGCAATCGCAATACTTTCTACATAAGCAATAATAGCGATAAAAAAAGCACTTGGTAATAATGCTTTCCATTGCACATAATTATTTATAAAAGAAAAACTAAACGATGGAAAACCAGGCTGGATATGACCCACTATAGCCACATCTTTCTGTTCTGCCAATTGATAAAAATAGACTAGACAGCTTGTTATAACAACCGCTAATAAAGGTGCGCACTTACTCACTCCTGTAGTAATTGCTTTTTTAATAGTCAGTTTATCGAAGATAAAAAGTAGAGGTTCCCCAAAAAGCAATAATAAGATTAAGCTCCCTCCTCCTAAGCCAACGGTATATATATTAATATCCGTTAAATATTCACTGTAGCAACTAGGATTAATACCACAGATATTGTTCGACAACCCTAATAGGTGAGGGGCTTGGCTTAATACAATAAGAATAGCGGCACCACTGGTAAATCCAGTCAATACAGGGTGACTGATAAAATTCACTAGACCACCCATACGAAACATAGCCATGAGCAATAAAATCAGCCCTCCTTCCGCAGCTAAAATCAATGCATTTTGAACAGGACTGCCTAACCCATTTATTTCTGCTGTAGCCAACACGCTGGCTATCATAATGGCAGCAATTGAAACAGGGCCGACAGATAAGGTTCTGCTGCTCCCTAAAAGTGCATAAATAGCAGGCGGTAAAATACTAGCATAAAGCCCCACTTGTGCAGGTAAGCCCGCCAACATTGCATAAGCGATACCTTGCGGAACTAATAAAATAGCAGTAATAATACCGGCAAAAATGTCGCCGTTAAAGTCTTGCTTGCTATAATTTTTTAGCCAGCTAAAAAGAGCAATGTATTGAGAAAAATTAACTTTATTAATTTGCAGAAGAGACATAAAAAGTAATATGAGGATGGTATAAAATGAGAAGATCCCATTAGATCCACTTATTGGCTTGTTCTGCCTTTTTAAATTGGCACTTGCAAACTATCTAGGATTAAAAACCACAAAGGTTTAAGCATATCTTTGTGGTTTCTATTTATGCTGAGTTTTCTATAAAGCCTTATCCGTCTTCTTCAGTTAATTTCTTAACATAAGATGCTTTATGAGGAATATCAAAACGAATGCCTCTAATCATTATTTGCCAATATAGCAGAGGAAAACCAATAATTTTTCCCAACCACCATAAGCGACTATTGGTTCTTGGGTCTAAAAATGGAAATGAAGGTGTTACTTTGCCACCATACGAAAATTCAGCTAACATCACCGTATTTAATGATGTCGTCAACGGGCATGAGCCATAGCCATCATAACCTTCCACCAAATCCTTACTTTCCATGAGTTTAAGAATATTATCAACAACAACAGGCACTTGTTTTCTAACGGCTGCTGCTGTTTTTGCATTAGCTGTTGAGGCGACATCCCCTAAACCGAAAATATTAGCAAACTTATTATGTTGCAAGGTAAATTGATTAACATCAACCCAGCCGCCCTCATTAGCTAAAGGACTTGATTTAATAAAATCAGGCGCACTTTGTGGGGGTGTTACATGAATCATGTCAAAGTCTTTTGTGACTGTCGATTTTTGACCATCTGCATCAGATGTTTCAAATGTTGCGGTTTTGGCTTCGCCATCAATTGCTATCAGGTTATGCCCAAAATTAGTAGTAATGCCATAATCAGCGATCACCTTAGTCAAAGCTTTTGCAAAAAAAGGCACACCAAACATACTGGGCCCAGCATTAAAAAATTCAACATTCACCTTGTCTGAAATGCCTTTCTTACGAAAACGATCAGCAGCCAAATACATGATTTTTTGAGGCGCGCCCGCACATTTTATAGGCATAGGGGGCTGAGTGAATAAAATATTGCCTGATGCCACTTTTTGTAAAGTTTCCCATGTATATTCAACAACATCCACTGAATAATTACTACAGACACCATTCTTACCCAAGGTATCAACCAGACCATCAACTTTATTAAAGTCCAACTGTAAGCCAGGGCATACGACCAAATAATCATAACTGACTATAGCACTCGACTTTAAGGTGATTTTATTATCATCTGGCTGAAAACTTTCAGCAAACTCTTTAATCCAATTAACCTTTGGATTAATAATGTCTGCTTGATTTTTAGTGGCTTTTTTTAGGGTATAAGCACCGCCTCCAATGGTAGTAAAACCAGGCTGATAATAATGTTTTTCAGAAGCATCAATTAAAGCTATATCAATGCTTGGGTTTTTGCGAATCATGTTATTTGCAGTAGAAACGCCAGCGGCACCGCCGCCAACGATAACTACTGAATAGTGTTGTTCAGACATTTTTTTTCTCACTTTTTTAAGTATAATTATTATAATTTCCGTCTGTTTATAGCCATCTTGGCTTTATAAAGTGGTATATTCAAAAACCACTAGCATCCTACATCGTCCATTTTATACCATGTTCAACAAATAAATATACTAATATAGTGCTTATATTAGTGCCTTATGTGTTTGCTAAAAATAGGGGGGCTACTTTATTGATAACCCACTGTTTTTAGTGTGCTTATAAGGTGATAATATGAGTGCTAGATTGGCGTATTTATTTGTTGAACATGGTATTAACCCAACTCAATGGCTTGAATATTAAAACTTCTAGCCTTTTTTGTCTCGTCCAGAGTTATGCTGAGACCTCTTATAATACATTTTAAAGTTTCTGTTTCCAAGCCTGATAGCCTCCTGCAATAGACAGTACATTGGTATATCCCATATTTAGCAAGGTATTAGCAGATAATGCAGCCCGCATTCCACTGCCACAATAGACTATAATTGCCGATGATTTATCAGTAAGTTCCGTTTGCTCTGCTATCTTAATCTCTAGTTGTCCACGAGGAATTAAAACAGCATTTTCAATATGCCCCGTTTCAAACTCATTTTCTTCTCTTACATCAAGAAGAAAAACCGAACTATTATGCAATATTTCTTTCGCTTTTTGCACATCAATTTCTGTTATTTTTTGTTTGGCGTCATTGACCAAATCTTGCACACTGGAATTTTGACGTTTAGGGTCAGACCCGTCAATACGTTGTTCTGCACCTTGATTTGCTAATTCCTCATCAATGCCACAATAGAGATTGGCCGATACTGCCATATCAATCAGTTTAGGCTTCGGTAAATTAAGATTTTCCATAATCTTAACAAATTCTTCTTTTGTTTTCCCCGCTAGCCGTGAATTATGTCTGCTTTCTTGAGCAATATTACCAATCCACCGACCTTTATAATCGTGTCCAGGATAAACAATAGTATCGTCGGGCAATGTAAATAAGCGTTGGGTAATAGCATCATATTGATCCCCTGCATTGCCACCTTGAAAATCTGTACGACCACAACCTCCAAGCAGTAATGAATCCCCAGTAAAAACACGATCTCGCCATAAAAAAGAAAGACTACCTGGTGTATGTCCAGGTGTAGAAATAACTTTAATAAATTCAGCATCACCAAACTCAAAAGTATCACCATCTTGAATTTGTATATCCGCACTACCTGCACCACAAAGTGAGCTTACCGCAGTTTTCGCCCCCAGTTTTTGCCTTAATTGACCACTGGCAGTCACATGATCAGCATGAACATGTGTTTCTAATGAATATTTTAAAGTTAAGTTATGCTCAGCAATTAAATCCAGATAAATTGATAACTCCGAGTCTACTGGATCAATCAACACAGCCTCTTTATTACTAAGATCAGCAATAAAATAGGTATAGCTACAACTTACCTCATCAAAAAGTTGTTTAAATAACATCTTATAGGCCCCAAAAAGGTATCTTTATATCGTAAAAACAACGAATTATCACATTCTTTTTTTAAAACCCCAAACTAAAAATCTTAATTAGTCAGCCCCTAAAAACACAATAACCATCTGATTTATAACAATAAATTAAACAAAACCATAGACAAAACAAGCAGTATTTGGTAAAATAACGGCTATTTTTTGGTCGTTTTGCTGATAAAACATACTAACAAAATCAATTCCAACCCCAACCCCAACCCCAGTTCTGGTGCGTGGACAGAGATTGTTCCAGACAATCTTACTGCATTTCCACCATCCCTGGCGGTCAAACGCACCCTACTTCTGAGTCTTTAGATCCGTAGGGTGCGTTTGCCCACTAGGGATGGTGGAAATACAGAACTAATCAAAAATCAAGGAGTTCTTAGTCTTTAGTCTTTAGTCTTTAGTCTTTAGTCTTTAGTCTTTAGTCTTTAGTCTTTAGTCTTTCGTCTTGAGCCCTGATCCCCTAATCCCCTAGCACTTTAGCAATCGAATATTCCCACCAATTCAAAGTCTTAATAATCGGTTGGGTACAGGTATCATAACCACTATATTCAATAGTTTTAAAAACATCATTTCGTAACCATTGATAACCTTTCGGTGTGCTTTTTTTTAATCGCCTAGGTATTAAAATATATTGGGCAACGAGTTCTGCCAGTTTTTCCTGAATTTGCCCATCATAACGCCCGTCATTCACCTCCCATAAATATTCAAAGGCTTCAAACCATTTTGAAGGCCAAAGTGCTAATTTAGAATCCATAATCATTTTGACAGTTTCATTATCGGTTGATATTTTACGATAGCGATAAAAATAATATAAGACATCATCACCATTCCAAAAATGAAAATTATCAATGGTATGTGCTATTTCATGCACAATAATAGGGATTCTGAAATCAACCAAATATTTCAAATCTATATCCCTATATAAACGCCCATCTTTGCCCTTATCAAAAGCCTTTACGGTAAAAATAATCAGATTCTGACCACTATAAACCTGTGCAACAACCTGACTATTAAACCCTTTACTGGGAACAAAAGTCAGAGGATGAGTATCATCAGACCATATACTTGTTGCAAAATCATCTGGAAAAGCATCCTGAATAAGTACCTGTATTTTAGAATCTAAATTTTCTATCTCTTTTTCAAGATGTCTAATTGGTTTTGCCCGGCTGATTTTCTTACGCATAAAAGGCGGTATTTTACGAATTGCTTTTTCAAAAACACGCAAATGATCCTTGTTAAAACGCCTTGCCTGATAGAATTCACTATGTTTTACAATGGTTTTGGTATCGTAAAACAGAGCCAATACTCTTAATGCTGTTTCATTATCATCCCAATATTTTTCTAAAACACAAATCTCTAATGCTATAGACTCCTTACAATCTTCCCTGTAATCATGTAAATCCTCTTGGTGCTCCTCAGTAGCATGATCCGTTAATACTGCAACGGCAAATTTACGCAACTCTTTTGGGTTGTGTTTTTCATAATAATGAATGGTTTTCAGCAACTTCTCCGTTGACATATAAGCCACTTTACTGGTTTCACAAATTAATGAATGATCTGTTGATAGGGTAAAAAACTTATTTTGAAACAGAGGGGTGTTTAAAATATCTTGTTCCGCATTTAGAAACTGCGAATATAGGCTCAAACCGATTAGAAAAGCAGTAATTGGATACTTATTTGTATTCATAGACCTATAGAGTAAAGTAATAGCATATTCAATAAATAAATATACTAATATAGTGCTTATATTAGTGCTTTATGTATTTGCTAAAAATAGAGGGCTAGTTATTGATAACCCCCTATTTTTAGTACTCATAAGGTGATAATATGGGTGCTATATTGGTGTGTTTATTTGTTGAATACGGTATAAGCTAGCGAACAAAGTATCAAGGAGATTAACGACGACTACCAAAAGCCCTTATTTTTCATAGATAGCCAAGGTTCTTGAGCTTGCAGCCGTTTGCCTTTTTGTAACAGCTCTATGGAAATATCATCAGGAGATCGAATAAAAGCCATATATCCATCGCTTGGCGGACGGTTGATAATAACACCAGCAGCCATCAAATTTTGGCAAAAAAGATAAATGTCATCCACCTCATAAGCCAGATGTCCAAAATTACGTCCTCCTGTATATTCTTCTGTATCCCAGTTATAAGTCAACTCCAGAGTGGGTGAGCCAACTCTTTCTGCACTGTGTTTATCCAAAGGTGCAGCCAGATAAACCAAAGTAAAGCGTCCCTCTTCACTTTCTATCCGATTAACTTCTGATAAGCCAAGAATGTCACAATAAAATACCAATGACTTTGCTAAATTATTGACCCTAATCATTGTATGTAAAAAACGCATATAATTTACCATTATTAAATTAATAAACACTGTTATTATACTTCATCCGTGACCGCACGAAGGATATGTCATAAAATGCATTCTTCCTCGCATTATAGTATATTTATTTGTTGAACACGGTGTTAATTTAATGTGAGATTTTTAATGACTGATTACCCTGAAAAAACCTGTGATATTGACCGTTTGGTACGCCACCCAAAATTAGTTGAAGCAGCACTGAGTGGGCAAAAAACACAGCAACGTCGTGATGGCATATACGCCTATCCTGATGAAACTTTTGAACTGGAAGGCATTAAATTTACAGTTACCTCTTTAGAGCGCCATACGCTAGGAGAAATGACAGACCAAGATGCCAATGCAGAAGGATATTCCAGCTTAGGTATGTACAAAGCTATCATTTTAAAAATGCATACTGGTATGAACTGGAATGACGAAGACCTAGTATGGGTTCACAGCTTTAAACGGAATGATGGGTAAAAATATTTGTGAATTAAATCAAGGGCTCAGATACTGTCTTGAAAATCAATCTTGGTTTGTACTCTATCGCCATTCCCGCGAACGCGGGAATCCACGATAAAGGCACGGATGACGGTAAAGGCACGAAAAGAATCAAGGGGTCAAATACTGTCTTGAAATCAAAGAAATCAAAGGAGAAAATCTTACTGGAAACTGGATGCTTGTTTTTTATTGATGGGAGGATATTATACTATATTCAAAAAATAACAAAACCAAACAACTCCACTCTCTACTACACAAACTTCTAACAAAACCATCCTCATTTAGTATTTCATTCCAAGCCTGTCCCTATTATCCATCTGTTTATAGTGTTATTATTTTTTGAATTTTGTTTATTCTCTGACCCTAATTATTTTCCCCTTGCATTTTTCTATCATGTTGTTATTCTACAACGGTCATCCCTACCCTAGATTAAATTCGCCAATTACAGAGTTAAAAAAATGTTAAAAACAAATATTACCCGCCGTATTGTTACTCCCATGCTACTGCTACTGGCATCGGGTTTTTTATTCAGCACCGCCTCACAGGCAAGCTCACACGAATCATTTAATACCGAATGGCGGATGCCTGCGAATGATCTGACTCTGACCTTCCCTAGTGAGGGCAGTTACACCATTAAATGGGGCGATGGTACTACCGAAGTCATTGCAAGCAGTAACCCTACGCATGACTACGCCACTGCTGGCGACTACACAGTCACAGTCTCAAACACCATCACCCGCTTTAACTTGAGTTCTGGCATGGATAGAGAGAAATTAATAGACGTACAGCAATGGGGAACTGCCAACTGGACGAGCATGGAGGGTGCATTTCATGGTGCCAACGCGATGATGATGAGTGCAAACGATAGTCCAGACCTTAGCGGGGTAACGAGTATGCGCCTTATGTTTGCCGGTGCCGCTGTTGCTGTTTTTAATCAAAACATCAGTAACTGGAATGTTGCTAGCGTAACGAATATGTCCAGCATGTTCGCCGATACCAATGTTTTTAATCAAGACATCGGCGGCTGGAATGTTGCTAGCGTAACGGATATGGCCGGCATGTTCGATGGTGCCAGTGATTTTAATCAAGACATCGGTAGCTGGAATGTTGCTAGCGTAACGAATATGAACCAGATGTTCTTCACTGCCAGTGATTTTAATCAAGACATCGGTAGCTGGAATGTTGCTAGGGTAACGGATATGAACTTCATGTTCTCCAGTGCCAGGGCTTTTAATCAAGACATCGGCGGCTGGAATGTTGCTAGCGTAATGGATATGGCCAGCATGTTCACCAATGCCAATGTTTTTAACCAAAACCTCGGTCGTTGGTATGTTGATGAGACTGTTGCTGATCTACAAACAGCAAACTCTGATTATGGCGGGGTTGATAACTTAAACGTACTTGACTTTAACTTTGTCGCCCAAAATGCTGTTTTAAGCGGTCAAAACCCAACATACACACTGGCAACGGGTGATGCCGCTGAGGGTAGCGATAATGCAAGATTTGCCCTTGTATCAAATACTCTAAGCTTTAATTCAGGCATGGTAGCAGATGGCACTTATACCGTGCGCATTGCCGTAGACAACGCAGAGTTTGGCACCAGTAACAGCATAGATTTCACAGTAGCTGTTGGCCTTCCAGCCGTAACCAGCATAATGCGCACCTCGCCGACTGCTGAAACCACCAGTGCCGACACACTCATCTGGACGGTAACTTTTAGTAGAGATGTACAGAATGTAGATGGTACCGACTTTACGGTTAGCGGCACCACTGCCACAGCCACTGTTACCGGCTCAGGTGCCGTGTATCTAGTAAACGTTACTGGCGGCAATCTAGCAGCGCTAAACGGCACTGTAACGCTGGCATTTGCTAGCAATCAGAACATTACAGATACGGCAGGTAGAATCTTAACTAACACCACACCCACAGACACAGACGCTAATCAGCCAAGTTATACACTGGATCACACCGTTGCCAGCTTGAGTGCCTTAACCTTGTCCGCTGGCACCTTAGACCCAGTCTTTGCCAGCGGTACGATTGACTACGACGTCAGCATTGCTAATGCGGTAACCAGCCTGACTGTAACCCCAACCCTCTCTGATAGCAATGCCAGCTTTGTCATTAGTGGTACGGCGGCAGACGGCAGTGCTTTGACAGTCGATGCCAACGGGCGAGTCTCTGGACTGAGCGAGGGTAATAACACCATTAGCATTGTAGTGACTGCAGGAAATGACACAAGCATCGTGACCTATACCGTCACCGTCACCAATGGTGACAGTTTAAACGCCGCAGCCGAAGAGCAAGTGCTAGATGCCATCCTGCCACAACTGCTAAGAGCAACATCAAAAATGGCAGTGGACAATATCAGCAACCGTATTGACCAAGCATTATCTACCTCCCCAACAGACACTGCCAATGTCAGCCTTAATCTAGGGGGTAGCTCAAACTTGCAAGAGCTAATCAATAACAATGCCCGCACTGTGATAGAAAAAGGATTGAACCTTAAACAAATGCTTAATAATTCCTCTTTCCTCATCCCGCTGAATGTAGCAGGGGATAATGACTACGGTGTTAATAATATGACACTATGGGGCAGTGGTGATTACCTGAACCTTGCAGATGATGTCTCTGGCGTTGACTGGGAAGGTGGAATAGTCGGTGGTACTGTGGGTATTGATGCCCGTATAAACCAAGACCTAGTGGCTGGTGCCGCTTTCTCTTACAGCGAAAGCGATGTTGACTATAAACGCGATAGCACAAATAACAGCGAAGGCAACCTGAACCATACCCTATACAGCGTTCACCCTTATATTGCTTATGATTTATCACCAGGCGGACGTGTCTGGGGTACATTAGGTTATGGTCAGGGCGAGGTAGAAATTGACGATGACAGCAATGGCATCGAAACCAAAACTAACCGTGACACCGAGCTATATAGTCTCGCCTTTGGTGGTAGTGACAATCTATTATCCAGCGATAACTGGCTAGATATACCCGGCACCACCACCCTACGCCTTAAAGGCGAGGTATCGCTATCTAATATTAAGGTGGGTAAAAGCAAGCTAACGGATTCTAAAGGATTGTCCATTGATGCCCGTCGTTACCGTATGGTATTAGAAGGTAGTCATAAACATACCCTAGCCAGCGGTGCCAGCATCAGCCCATCCATAGAGCTAGGAATACGTTATGACGATGGCAGTGGTGAGACTGGTGGTGGCATAGAGTTAGCAGGTAGCTACCGTTACAGCAACCTACAAGGACTACAAATGGAGTTACGGGCGCATGGTTTAGTGGCACATGAGTCAAATTACAAAGAATGGGGACTCAGTGGACTGGTCAAATACCAAGCCAACAACAGTGGGCAAGGTTTATGGTTAAGCCTACAACCTGCTTGGGGCGACACGCCAGACAATGTTGGCAATAGAATAGGGCAGCGGTCATCCATAGTAACTAATAGCTACGAAAATGGTGTAAACGATGCAAATGATGAGGATAACAACAACAATAGAAGCCTACAGTTAAACACCGAGTTAGGTTACGGACTACCTGGGTTCTTTGGTCGTGGTTTACTCAGCCCTTACGCTGGGGCAAACCTAACAAACGGTACACAAAGCTATAATATAGGCGGACGCTGGACAATTGATTCTATATTGAGCCTAAACCTAATAGGCGAGCGTAGAGAAAAAGGGGATAGCATAGAGTTGCGTGGCGACTTTAAGTTTTAGCATATAGGGGCATGTAGGGGGAGCGGTCGCTCGCCCTACATGTCCAATGTAACAAAAACATCTGTGTGATTTTTACCCATGATCGTGTCCGCTTCCCAATTACTTCACTCCCTCCGTCATTCCTGCATGTTCTTAGCAGGAATCCAGGTGTTTAAAACTAGATTCCCGATAACAGACTTTGGGAATGACGTGTGTAACAGAGGTTCCAGTTACTTTGGTATAACTTGCTTTTGATCTCAATTTTCAATTTACTTTGGTCTTATACCATATTCAATAATAATATTTTTCCGCGCCAAGTCTTCAATAATTTCCAGACCTGAAGCCATTATTTTTTCAGGATCAGGGGATGCTGATTCGTCAGCAATTTGTTTTAAACAACACTGACAAGACATTGCTTCATTTTCCTGCAATATTTGCAACAAGCGGAAAGTAATAGGCGAAATTTGAATAAATTTTACATCATCTACCTTATCTCGGTAGACCAGTAGATAAGTCGGCTGCTCTGGTGCAACTTCAGGTAGAAAAGAAGGGCAGATTTGCTGTACTGGATATTGATAAACCAGTGGCCAGGCGAGTGTTGATAAAGAAAGAGTCTGCTGAAAAATATTTGCTAGCTGATCTTCTGTATTAACTAAAACATGCTCTTTAGAAATGGATAATGCCATTTCAACCCATTCGTAATGGGCAAGTTCAAGCATAAAGGGATAATCCGAATTATTTTTGCGCTGGTTTTGTAAGAAATCTAAAAACTCTTCCGCAATTTCAGAAAAATAAGGGCTTGTACACGCATGGTTTTTAAAAAAATCCTGTGACAGTTGATACCATTGTTCGTCACTCAGTATGGTTTTTAAAACAGGAAAGTTACTGCATAAAAAGCCATCGACATTATTAAAAAAAAGTTCTCGATAAACTTCTATACGTTCTCTTTTAACATCACTAGGTCTTGGGTTATTAAAAGGGTCTCTTATATAAGCTGCAAATTCAGATTGTTTTGCTTTAAAATCAATCTGCATCACATCATGCCGACTTTTGCTCATGTTGTTGATACCAGGCATTTTGAATGGCATTAATGGTATCGACTTCCTTCAATAAAACATTCAGAGAAGGGATGTTAAAATCACGCTCTAATAGGGTTGGAAATACGCCATATAATTCATACGCCTTTGCCAATAACTTCCAAACTGGGTCAATGACATCTGCACCATGTGTATCAACCAAAAAATCATCTGCCTCTACATAATGTCCAGCAATATGGGCATAGGCAATGCGATCAGATGGCATTGCTCGTAAGAAGTTGTTCGCATCATAGCCATGATTAATGCTATTCACATAAATATTATTAATATCTAATAAAATATTGCAATCAGCTTGTTCAACCACCGCATTAAAAAAATCTATTTCAGCCATTTCCTGCCCTGGTGCAGCATAATAGGAAACATTTTCTATTGCTATTTTTTGTTCCAGAATGTCTTGAACACGCCTGATTCTTTCAGCAACGTGAGTCACCGCCTCTTCTGTAAAAGGAATTGGCATCAAGTCATATAAATGTCCTTCATGGCTACAGTAACTCAGATGCTCGCTATAAAGCTTGATTTGATGTTCACCCATAAAATCTTTCACATCATGAACAAATTTTTCATCCAGAGGATCTGTTGAGCCAATTGATAAAGAAAGACCATGACAAACAAAATCAAAACGCTCAGTCATAGATCTGAATTGCTTACCTAGTTTTCCACCAATGGTAATCCAGTTTTCAGGTGCAACTTCATAAAAGCTGACATTTTTAGCTGGGTTTTCAACAATTTCTTTTAAAAAGGATCGACGTAAGCCGAGACCTGTATGTTCAACCAAATTTGTTGTGCCATCCATTAGAAACCCTCTATTCATTTTATAACACTATTAAGAGGCCTCAGCATAACGCATGAACGGATAAAAAAGGCTAGAAGTTTTCCATCTTTCAGCCAAAATAACGCGCAATAGTCCATTATTACACTTGTATTTTGACTAAAACCTGAAAAATTCTATCGTTTTTTTCTCATCGCCAGAGTTATGCTGAGATCTCTAAGCAAAAAACCCACACCCCCAATTATTGAGAATGCGGGTTGATTTTTATTTAAAAACAGATAGTTAGCGTCTATCTGCAATATCTTATTTTGCTTTTTTATTGGCAGCACATTTACCTTCGCCGCATTTAGCTTCCATTGCTTTCATTTCTCCGCACTTACCTTCTTTGCCTTTCATCATTTCACCGCAAGCGCCTTCCCTGCCTTTTTTCATTCTCTTGCCATCCATCATACCTGCACATTTACCTTCGCCGCATTTAGCTTCCATTGCTTTCATTTCTCCGCACTTACCTTCTTTGCCTTTCATCATTTCACCGCAAGCGCCTTCCATGCCTTTTTTCATTCTCTTGCCATCCATCATACCTGCGCATTTACCTTCGCCGCATTTTGCTTCTGCTGCTTTCATTTCACCGCAAGCACCTTCCATGCCTTTTTTCATTTTCTCGCCATCCATCATACCACCACATTTCCCTTCACCACAGGCACCATCTTTTGCTTTTTTGCCAGTAGCTTTAACCATTTTATAGCCTTTAGTTGTTTCTGCTACTTGCATATAGCCTTCTGATAATTCGGTCATACCAAAAGGGTTTGCTTCTGCATGTACTGCTGTTGCAGTAAAAGCTGAAACAACTGCTGTACCCATTGCTACAGCAAAAGGTGTTTTTTTTATTTTTTTCATTTTCATTCCTCGTAAAAGTATAAAATTATTTTTTATTACAAAATATTACCGCTTTGCGACTTATATAGTGTATACAGAGTTCCACATTTATCAAAATTTATTATTCTGTTTTGTCTTTAAATTCACACAGGTTCTCTACAACACAACTTTGACATCTTGGCTTTCTAGCAATACAAGTATAGCGTCCATGTAAAATTAGCAAATGATGCGCATTAAGCTTATGCTGTTTTGGCACCCACTTTTCTAATTTGTTTTCAACCGTCAATACATTTTTTCCTTTAGCCAGCCCCATTCTATTTGATACTCTAAAAATATGCGTATCTACAGCAATTGTTGGCTGTCCAAATGCGGTATTTAATATAACGTTTGCTGTTTTACGACCAACTCCAGATAGGGCTTCAAGTTGCTCTCTATTTTTGGGGACTTCACCATAATGGTAATCTATTAGACGTTGACAAAGCTTTATAATATTAGCCCCTTTGGTATTGAACAAACCTATTGTTTTTATGTACTTTTTAAGCCCATATTCACCTAGATTTAAAATCGCCTGAGGCGTATTTGCAATAGGGAATAATAACGCTGTTGCTTTGTTTACTCCTTTATCGGTAGCCTGAGCAGACAAAACCACAGCGATCAGCAATTCAAAAACTGAAGAATATTGCAATTCAGTTTTAGGGTTTGGAATGGCTTCGGCTAAACGATCAAAAATGATCAACCGCTTGTCTTTATTCATTTTAACCAATCAATTTAATAGGGTTTTTAAACTTGCCAGATTCGCTTTTCCGCGTTCTTTAATAACTTCTGCTGCTAATTGGTTTTTATTGTTCCACTCCAAGTCTTCTTCAGGTAATTCATTTAAAAAACGACTGGGCTCACATTCAATGGTTTCGCCATAACGTTTTCGGTGTGTGCAATAACTTAAAGTACAACTTTTTTGTGCTCGCGTAATCCCCACATAGGCAAGCCGCCTTTCTTCTTCAACATTATCCGACTCAATACTACTTTGATGTGGCAAAATATTTTCTTCTATGCCGATAAGAAAAACATGAGGAAACTCTAAACCTTTTGAAGCATGCAAAGTCATTAAACTCACTTGATCCGCTGCCTCATCCTCACTGTTTCTTTCCAAAATATCCATTAACATTACTTTTGATATGATTTCAGACAAGGTTTTTTCTTCATCCGCCTCATTACTGGCAATGCGTTTTAACCAGGCAATCAAATCATATACATTTTTAGTTTTACTCTCGGCTGCCGCTGTTGTTTTACTATTTTCAATTAACCAATCTACATAATTAATTTGCTCTATAAATTGGTTAATCGCTTCAAAGGTATCATTTTTATTGATATTTTCTGCCATATTGCTTACCCAGTTTGCAAACCTTCTTATTCGCTGAATAGCATTTTCTGGCAATGATTGTGTTAGCCCTATTTCAAAACAAGCAGTAAACAGACTCACTTGCCTTTTATTGGCATAGGCAGATAACTTTTCTAATGTGCTTGGGCCAATTTCTCGTCTAGGGGTATTAATAATTCTAAGAAATGCCGCATCATCATCTTGATTAACAAATAAACGCAAATAAGCCAAAATATCTTTAATCTCAGAATAGGCAAAAAAGGAAGTACTACCGCTGATAAAGTAAGGCACATTGTTTTCTCTTAAACAGCCTTCAAATAATCGAGATTGATGATTGCCCCTATATAAAATGGCATAATCCGAATAACTCCCTCCATGTTTAAACTTATGATGAATAATTTCTGCCACAATTTGCGCGGCTTCTGCACGATCATTTTTATGACTCATTACCTTTAAAGGATCACCAAAACCTAAATTACTCCAAAGTTTCTTTTCAAAAACATGGGGATTATTACTAATCAATTGGTTGGCTACTTTAAGAATTCGCCCTGCTGAACGATAGTTTTGCTCTAGTTTAATCACTTTTAAGCGAGAATAATCTCTTTTTAACTGATCTAGGTTTTCGGGCTGAGCACCACGCCAAGCATAAATAGACTGATCATCATCCCCCACCACTGTAAATCGTCCTAAATTTCCTGCTAACAGTCTAACTAACTGATATTGGGTAATATTGGTATCTTGATATTCATCCACCAATAAGTAACGAATTTTATTTTGCCATTTTTCTAAAACATCAGCACTTTTCTGAAAAAGTAGTACAGGCAATAAAATCAAATCATCAAAATCAACGGCATTATAAGCTTTTAAATGTCGATTAAAATCTTGGTATAACAAGGCAGTCAAATGGTTTTCATCCGTTGCCGTACTAATTGCTTGTTCTGGAGTCACAAACGCATTTTTCCAATCAGCAAATTGTTTATTGTAAAATTCAACGGCATCACTGTCATAATCAGCTGAACTATAGTCAATCAAGTTGCGTAATAAAGTCAGTTTATCCTGCTCATCAAATAAGGTTAGCGCTGGCTTATAGCCCAGTATTTGATATTCTTTTCGTAAAATATCCAACCCTAATGAATGAAAGGTAGAAACCCGTATACCTCTACTTTGTTTACTATCCAGTAATTTTGCCACCCTTGCTTTCATTTCTCTGGTGGCTTTATTAGTAAAGGTTAATGCAGCTATATTTCTAGCGGGTGTTCCTTGTTTGACAAGATAGGCTATTTTCTCTGTAATGACATGTGTTTTACCACTACCTGCGCCTGCTAATACCAGTAAAGGATGATCAATAATTTTGACAGCCGCTTGCTGTTGAGCATTTAATTTTATCATTTATTTTATGACTGTTTTGCTAATGGGGTTGCTTTAGTATTATACAATATTCAAAAAATAACCAAACCAAACCAAACAACTCCACTCTCTACCGCACAAGTTTCTAACAAAACCATCCTCATTTAGTATTTCATTCCAAGCCTGGCAAGATCGTTCCAGAGTTATGCTGAGGTCTCAATGTCGATCCCATTGTTTGATAGTGCTTAAACTTTGTAAGAGATATTGTGCTACTTGTTGGTAGCTTTTTCCATTTTGGATATGGCTAAGTCCGATCAACCTAACTCTTGTTCTTGGCTTGCATAGAAACACCTCCCATGGTCAAGGTCGGCCTTTGCCTCTGATAATATCTGAATATGCTTGATATTCATTTTTCATGCTTTGATTTTAATTCTTCTAGAGATATAAAATTAGCATTACCACTTTCTATTTTTTCTTTTCTAGCAAAGAGTATTTCTTCGTGCCATTTAGGTGATTTAATTCCAGATGGTTCGCGAGTGAGTGAATCCCATAACGCCTCCATTGTTTGAAACCGCTCAATAACACGCATGTTTGAAATTTCAGTAATAGTCATTTTATATTTCCTCTGTCACTACAGAATACATTTTAGCAGAAGCAATAAATAGACGCATTTTTCAAATTTCCAGATAGGAAATGTATTTATTTTAAGCTAACAACTCAAGTCAGTTGCCGTTGGCAGATGTTAGATGAACTCTGATAAAGCACTAAACTTTGATCTAAAATGATCGTTGAAAACGAACTGTGCTGTCAACAGTCAACTGGAGATTTTTGGTTAGGTTTTATTTTTAACATTGGAAGCATATAATGGGTAAGTGCTTATTTCCAATAAACAATCACGTAACTCAATTACGGATTGTTTTAAAAACTTATGGCTAAGAAAGATTTCTGCCTCTTCCTTATTTGTAAACACCTTCTCTAGCTCAATATACTGCTCATTCTGTATTTTCGCACTAAGGCTTTGTGGTTCCTCTGGTTTATATTCGATTATGCTATTTTTATGAGAAATTTCATTTCTTATTTTTGACAAAAATTTAGCTCGTTGCCAGTTTTCTGTGGTGAATGGTGTTTTCACTCCAGCAAGTTTAACCAAATAGTTTCTTGCCCTTTCAATACCTTGACCATAGATGTCTTTTAATCCTAGTTTAAAATTTGATTTTTTTGGACTTCATAACATAAATTATTGAGAGTATGTTCAAAATACGAATAGATAATAAGAAACTCAGATCTCCACTGAATTTGAGAGAAAGAATTTATTCCTGAATATTGATAACCAAAAGAAGAAGACCCTCCATTAATAAATGAATAGTAAAGACTACTTTTTTCCTCCTCATTGCAATCATCAAGTGTTCCAAAAAAACCCCAAGATATTGATTTTAATTGCTTTTGTTTCTGTTCTATAGCTTCAATAACAAAATCCAGATGTTGAGAAATCACAGTAAATTGAAATTCAATAGCTGATCTATCTACCCAATCAATAATTTCTCCATTATCAGGAAGAAAAGTGATCTTTGAAGAAAGAAATTCTTGTATTAAAGTTTTGTTTTTCATTATTTCACCCTGGATAAAAAACCTTCTATATAAGCCCTTGGTGTCAAGTTTCACCACGTTGTACCATGATTTTTTAAAAGTTCAGCTTGAAACATATCGGGTGATTTTCTAAAAATTTGTGGATTTATTCTATACCAACACTACCCACATATATTATCCCCATTTTTTCTACCGCAGTTTTTCGTAATAATCCTAGTTGTTGGTGTGGCATCCAGTTTTATATTTTTCTTGTCGACGCTAAACGTCACTTTAAATACTTCTTCTGTTGATATTGTCACAGTAAACCAGTTTTTAAAATTGCCAAATAATGGTATTGATTGTGTATTTATTTGTTGGACATGGTATTTTCAGACCACAAAAAAAACTTTTTAAGACAAACCGTCAGACTAATGGATTAACAGTCCTGGCATGTCACCGGCGCCTTTAGGGCTAAATTTTATAGGCTTTTTTTACCTATTTTCTAAGGAGTGGGTAGTTGCCTTTGGTACACGTTTAGGATTGTGTTTTTTTATAAAAGCTAAGGACTGAGGGTTTTATTAAGTAAGTAGTCGACCCTTAAAAACACAACAACCATCTGATTTATAACAATAAATTAAACAAAAACCATAGACAAAACAAGCAGTATTTGGTAAAATAACAGCTATTTCTTGGTCGTTTTTCTGATAAAACATACTAACAAAATCAACCCCAAACACAGAGCAACTAAACCTCTTTTATTCAGAGTTATTTGTTGAACATAGTATAAGATCCGCTTCACTCCCTCCGTCATTCCTGCATGTTCTAAGCAGGAATCTAGGTGTTTAAAACTAGATTCCCGATAACAGACTTCGGGAATGACGTGTGGTAACAGAGGTTCCAGTTACTTTAGTCCTTAGTCCGTAGGGTGCGTTCCACGCACCAGAACTAATCAAAAACCAAAGGGTCTTGAGTCTTGAGTCCTTCGTCCTGAGTCTTTTTTAGGTGGTTTTTAAGGATTAACTAAGTAGCCTCATATATGTAAGTGTATATCGAGGTAAAACAATGAGAGAAATTCGATTAAAGGAAAAAGCTGAGATCAGTTTCTTATTTCACCCCGCTTAGAAACAACGAATACTTATTCTGCAATATCAGCAATCATTGTTGAAGCAATTAAACCATAAGCAATCGTCCATGCTTCTTTAACATCTTCTGTAAAAGCATCACCCAGGCCTTGTTCAAAAGTCCATAACAAGGCAACAGCAACAATATCATAATGCACAGGCTCAACACCATAAGTTACATGGCGTTCTCCCATAGCTTGAAGGGCGGGTACAACATGCTCCAGATTATTTAATGAATTAACGACCAGATTGATTGAGGCAATTAATTTTTTACCTTGACTATTAATATCATTTGTAAATAAAGGCCTGACTTCAGGAGCTATCAAAAATAATTTCTTGTAAAACAATGCAGCCGTTTGTTCTTTCACTGGAACAAGCATTTTCCAACTATTCTGAATTAATCTTATCTGTTCTTCTGTAAGAGGTGGCTCGCTAGCTGTATCATCAGGCACATCTACTTCTTCAGGGCGCTCTATTTCTGCTCGTTCATTTTCAATAACGGGTTTTATCTCGGAAATTTCTGTTTCAGCCCTTTCTGTTTCAGCCCTTTCTATTTCAGCCCTTTCTATTTCAGCCCTTTCTATTTCAGCCCTTTCTATTTCAGCCCTTTCTATTTCAGTCCTTTCTGTTTCAGCCCTTTCTATTTCAGCCCTTTCTATTTCAGTCCTTTCTATTTCAGCCCTTTCTATTTCAGTCCTTTCTATTTCAGCCCTTTCTATTTCAGTCCTTTCTGTTTCAGTCCTTTCTATTTCAACTCTATATTCTATCTCTTTCTGTAAAACAAGGACTTCTCGCTCTTTTCTAACAATTTCCTCTGCCTTTTCATTCAAAGCATATTGAGCATCTCTGGTTTGTTGTTCTTGTTGTGCAATCTTTTCTCCTTGACTTTGCAACTCTTGCTGAAAAGATTGAATAGAGGCTTCATCTGTATCAATTTGAGCTTGACGGTATTTCAAATCATCCTGTACTTGAAGTGTGTCTCTTTCATGTTGAAGAATAGCTTGTTCTTTAGTGTCCAGATCGTCTCTGATAGCAACTAAAACTTGCTGATCCTCGAACAGTCTTCGAGACTGGCCATTCAGTTCATCTTGCAGACGACCTAATTCAATTTCTTTTTGGGCTGCCGAATCAGCAACCTCACGCTCCATGCGAGAGATTTCCTCCTCTCTGGATGTTATTTGATTTTGAATGTTTGATAGTTCTTGCTGTTGATTTGAAAACTCTTCTTGGATAATTAAATTTTGCCGTTCTTCTTTAATCACTTGCGCTTCACGATTTTGCAGATCAACTTGCATATTAATTGCAATTTGTTCTGCCTGAGAAGCTCTGGTTTGTGTCTCACTAATATCTGATTGTGTAACACCTATTACATTTATGTTTTCAGATATTTGAGATACTTTTAAATCTAAATCATCACGTAATGATTTTAATTCGCGTTCAGATTGCTCAATTAAATGGGTAACTTCAAGTTCTTTTTTGGTTATTTCTTCTTGCTTGATTTCTAGTTGGTATTGGGTTTCTCTAGCGTTTTGTTGTTGCTGACTAATTGACTCTTCTTCTGCTGCTAAATTATCTCGAAATTGGTTTAGGCGATTACTTTCTCTTTCTAAATCTAATTCACGATCATTCAGTGCATCTTGGTCTTGTTTAATAGCTAGCGCATCATGATAAATTTTATCTTGTAGTTCATTCAGGTTTAGTTGAGTTTGATTGGTTTCTAATTCATCACGAGATAATCTACTAGCTTGTTCTTTAAGTCCAAACTGCCGAGTTTCTAATTCAGTTTCTATTTGGTTTATTCTTACTTCACGTTGTTCTAAATCATATTCAGCAGTAGATGCTAGTCTACGCTGTTGTATCTCATACTCTTCCTGTGTCAAACGTTCTTCTCTTAATCGCTGTGCTTCATTTTCTTCTCTGTAATAAGTCTGATCCATATCCAGATCAATAGGTGCTGTATCAAGCAAATTTTCATTCGCTTTTTTTGGTAAAAGCGTATAAACAATTCCGGCTAGAACAATAATAACTAGAAACCCCATAAGACTATCCTCACAATTTATTATGCTTATTATTACAGTGAACGGTATTATAACCTTTGCACAACCGTATTTACGACTTCCTATTTACTATGTTTAAACCAAGATCATTTAAGCACAAAGACATAAGATATTTTGAGCAAATGCAATACTTTTTAGAAATATTATCACAGACTTAAGGTTTTTGTGTTGCTAGTTAGAACTATATTAGATAACTTAACTATTAATTAGTCATTTAACTTTTTTTATAGGCTCCTAGAATGCAATTTAAAACAGATTTAATGCCTGCATTAATTGAAGTCATTGATAAAACAATACAAGAAAATGCAGAGCAAGTAACTACGCTTGATCAAATATTAGGCGATGGTGACCATGTAATTAACTTACAAAGAGGACTTAACGCTCTCAAGAAAAATTATCATGATTATCCACAGCAAATTTGGTCTGAAGCCTGGCAAAAAATAGGAATGACGCTATTAAATACAATGGGCGGTGCTTCTGGGTCACTTTTTGGCACATTCTTCATCAGCATGAGTAAATCATCAAAAAATGATTCCACTTTAAATCAGAAAACTTTTTCCGAAGCCTATATACAGGCTGTTGAAGCAGTAAAAAAAAGAGGAAAATCAAAAGCTGGCGAAAAAACCATGCTAGATGTATTAATACCCGTCTCTGAATTATTACAGAAAAACATTAATTTAGCTGGCGATTTATCTACTTTATTGGATGAAATCGCAACAACTGCAACTAATGGGATGGAATCCACCCGAGAAATGCTTGCAACAAAAGGGCGAGCATCTTATTTACAAGAAAAAAGCATCGGTCATATTGATGCAGGTGCAAAAACCAATCAATTAATAATTTGTGCCATAACTGAAGAGCTAAAAAAGTATTTATAAGAGATTAGGACTAAAGACTAAAGACTAAAATCCCCTTGATTTTTGGTAATTTCTTATGGCGTTAAGGGCTGGGTAGCCATTTGTGTGGATTATGCAAAATAATGGTTAAATTGATTGGTTTTTGTGTGAATGATGGGAGTTTTGGGATAAGACCCCACAGGCTGCGAACTGACCAAAAAGCTGGAAATTTTATGGGTGATGTGATTTCTCAGTTTATATTCTCGCTTTTCTTTCTAACCAGAGAGAGGTCGCCAGCTCGTGTGCTTGTTGTTGAGAGTCTACTTTATCCATTAACTGAAGAGCGATAGCTGTTGTTCCGATAATTGTTGCTTCTGCAAATTCATTATTAATTTTACCTTGCCATAAATCAGCCAACTGCTGTGGCTCCATGTTATCTGACTTAACATGACGACGGGCAAAAAGTGCAGGCCATTGTTCATCAGATAATTGACTATTTTTTACCGTTTGAACTAGGCAGTCCATATCAGGGTTTCGTTCAGTTTCACCACCTTCACCTTTAATGACGGCCATACTCGTTTGATTCAATAACAATGCTGCATTTTGGTGTACTTGTCGGTAACTAGGGTGAAAAATCCCCTGGATAGTATGTGTTGCATCTAATGGGTTAAGTAGCCTGACTAAAGTGTGTACTGGAGAGCGTAAGCCCATCAGAGGGCGCAGGTTAATCATATCGTACAAGGGTGGACAAATATGTTGCAAAGAAAGATAGCTGAAGTTATTTTCTTGTATTTGGATGATGGACTCATCTATAGTGTTTGCACATTGATAGCCTAGGTATTTTAAAATGTTATGGGTATAAATTCGGCCTTCAGTATGTCCACCAGCACCGTGCATAAAAACACGGACACCATTTTCTGCTAATAAAAAAGTAGATAATAAAAACCAAGGTAAATGGCGACGCTTCCCAGCATAGGAAGACCAGTCGAGATCAACGTCTATTTGTTGAGTGGGGCTGATAAATGATTCTCGTGCAGCCCGTACAAATCCTGCTAGCTCTTCTGCCGTTTCTTCTTTAACTCGCATTAACATTAAAAATGCACCGAGCTGAATGGCTTCGACTTTGTTGTCAAGAATCATGCTCATGGCTCGATAAGCTTCATCTTGAGTGAGAGGGCGTGAACCTTTTTTACCTTTTCCTAAAATTTTAATAAATTCAGCAAAAGGGTGTTCGGTACTCATGACAAAGAAAGCGGAAAATAATGATCTACCAACAGGGCAGCAAACAGAATCATAAGATAGTTAATAGAAAAGAAAAAAGTCTTCATGGCTAATTTATCATCATCATTGCGCATCATCTGAATAGCATAATAAATAAATGCAAAGCCGAGTAATAATGCAGCGCTTAAGTAAATCAAATTACTCATTCCTGTCAAGTAGGGTAGCAAGGTGACAATGAGTAATAATACGGTATACAGCAATATTTGCAGACGGGTAAATTTAGCACCATGTGTTACTGGTAGCATGGGGATTTGTGCTTTAGCATATTCTTCACGCTTGGCAACAGCAAGTGCCCAAAAATGTGGGGGTGTCCAGACGAAAATGATTAGAAAAAGTAATAAAGAATAGGGATGTACTTCACCGCTAATGGCACACCAGCCAAGAACAGGAGGCGCTGCTCCTGCGGCACCGCCTATGACAATATTCTGTGGTGTTACATGCTTGAGATAGAGAGTATATATAACAGCGTAGCCAATCAGTGAAAGAAAAGTGAGAAAAGCAGTTAATGTGTTTACTAGGACTATGAGAATCAACATAGCCAGCACGCCTAAAGTCGCTGCAAAAAGCAGAACATTTTTAGAATTAAGATCTCCGGTAGGTAGTGGGCGGTTCTGTGTTCTTGCCATTTCCGCATCTGTTTTTTGATCAATAAAATGATTGATTGCAGCGGCAGATGAAGAGGCCAGACCAATACCTATAATACCGTAGATAAAACTATCTATGGGTGGCCAGCCAGGAACAGCGAGTAACATTCCAACAATAGCAGTAAAGATAATGAGTACGACCACTTTGGGCTTGCATAACGCTAGATAATTTTTCCAGGAAAGCGTGTTGATTTTGTTTGTCATTATTTATACTGAGTTTTAAGCACCAACTGATTTTAACTTGAACCCATGACTTGACTATGGATTCAGCTTTAAGCGGGTCAATATACCATCTTGCTTATCAGCTTGCTTTGTTCTTTGGTGGTTGATTGTTCAACAATTAACTGTATTTTTTCTCAAAAGCTAAAATAAAAGAAGGGAGATCCTCAAAGGGTAGATGGTACTTTTACTTCATTGAGTAATTGAATATCTTTCTTAACCCCGTTACTCATTGTGATTTTAAAGGCTTAGCCAAACGTAATTGGATTAATGCACAAATGCCATCACCATCACCGTTAAAAACATCTATTTAGTCAACCCTTAAAAACACAACAACCACCTGATTTATAACAATAAATTAAACAAAAACCATAGACAAAATAAGCAGTGTTTGGTAAAATAACGGCTATTTCTTGGTCGTTTTGCTGATAAAACATACTAACAAAATCAACCCCAAACACAGAGCAACTAAAGCTCTTCCATTCAGAGTTATTTGTTGAATAGGGCATAAGAGCCACGTCACTTCCCCGTCATTTCTGCATGTTCTAAGCAGAAATCCAGATGTTTAAAACGAGATTCTCGATAACAGACTTCGGGAATGACGTGTGGTAACAGAGGTTCCAGTTACTTTAGTTCTTAGTTCTTAGTTCTTAGTCTTTCGTCTTGAGTCTTGAGTCTTGAGTCTTGAGTCTTGAGTCTTGAGTCCTGAGTCCTGAGTCTTTTTTAGGCTTTTAAGACTTGACTATTTACATGCGTCAAATTCCTTATAGTATGAGTCAAGACGATTGACTTCATTTTTAGCACCTAAGATAACAGGCACACGTTGATGAATTTCTTTAGGGGCAATATCCAACATGCGCTCACGTCCAGTGGAGCAGAGTCCGCCAGCTTGTTCTACTATAAAAGCGATGGGATTGGCTTCATACATAAGACGTAATCGACCTTCTTTAGCGGGGTCTTTAAAGTCATAAGGATAGATAAAAATACCGCCACGGGTTAATATTCTATAAACCTCAGCAACTAATGAAGCAATCCAGCGCATATTAAAATCTTTACCACGGATACCATCGCTACCCTCAATACACTCTGCAATATATTGTTGCACGGGTGCTTCCCAGAAGCGTTGATTAGACATATTAATAGCAAATTCTTGGGTATCTTGAGGAATTTTCATCTTAGGATGGGACAGATAAAACTCACCAATTTCCTGATTAAGGGTAAAGCCATTAACACCTTGACCTGTTGTTAGAACCAGCATGGTTGACGGGCCATAAAGTACAAACCCCGCACAGACTTGTTTGCCTCCTTTTTGCAAGAAATCCTGGTGACTTGGTTTAATTCCTTGTTCACAACAGAGAATTGAAAATATAGTGCCTACGGTGAGGTTGACATCAATATTGGAGGAGCCATCTAAAGGGTCGAATAATGCAAGGTATTTTCCTCGGGGATAAATGTCTGGTATATCCATCGGTTCATCTTCTTCTTCTGATACCATGCCAGCTAAATGTCCAGTCCAGTTAAGGGCATTAAACATATAATCATTACTGATGATGTCCAGTCTTTTTTGTACTTCTCCCTGTATATTTTCAGAGTCAGAATCACCCCAAGTACCCATTAAATCACCTTGGCTAGTTAAGTGAGATATTTGTTTGCAAGCGGTAGCAATATCATTTAACAAAGAAGATAGATCTTCATTGACTAATGATTGTCGATGTTGCTCAGTAATAAACTGAGACAAGCTGATTTTATGATGCATATAAAACTCTCAAAATTTAATTAGTCAATCTTTAAAAACCACCCCATCAGCTTAAAAACAGCTAAATTTTATTTAATTTTAAGCTTTTATACCATGTTCAACAAAAATACCAGTAACTTCTTCAGCAACATTCGCAAGTGGAATGACCAGCCTTTCAACTCCACACCCAAAATCGAGAGTTTTCTTGATAGTAAAAAGTTGGGTCGATGTGCTGGCTGATTTTTGTTAAAACATTGTCAATATAAATATCACCAGACTTGAAAAATTATTCTTTATTCTCATCTGTAATAACAGCAAAGTATGGATCATCTTTTCCCATTCTTTATCTGTATCATTGTTGAACATCTTTATCTTACCCTTTTGGGTTCTAAGTTTATTGGGTATAAGCATTATCACAAAGCCATATTCCCTCATATCACAATATTAAAAATAAACTCTGTAAAAAAAAGTAAAATCCCATCTATATTTAATCAACCCTTAAAAACACAACAACCCTCTGATTTATAACAATAAATTAAACAAAAACCATAGGCAAAACAAGCAGTATTTGGTAAAATAACGGCTATTTTTTGGTCGTTTTGCTGATAAAACATACTAACAAAATCAACCCCAAACACAGAGCAACTAAAGCTCTTTCATTCAGAGTTATTTGTTGAATAGGGTATAAGATCCACTTCACTCCCTCCGTCATTCCTGCATGTTCTAAGCAGGAATCTGGGTGTTTAAAACTAGATTCCCGATAACAGACTTCGGGAATGACGTGTAGTAACAGAAGTTCCAGTTACTTTAGTCCTAAGTCCTAAGTCCTAAGTCCTAAGTCTTTAGTCTTGAGTCTTTAGTCTTGAGTCTTTAGTCTTTAGTCTTTAGTCTTTAGTCTTTAGTCTTTAGTCTTTAGTCTTTAGTCTTGAGTCTTTAGTCTTGAGTCTTGAGTCTTGAGTCTTTTTTAAGACTTGACTATTTAAGATAAAAATTAGATTTTTACCCGAGATAGGATATTCTTAGTAAGAAACATCAATTACACAATTCAAAATAAACGCTATGACAACAGAAAACCCTATTATTAAACAAATGCGAGAGGTGATGCGTGGGATGAATTATGCTCGTCAAACGGAAAATATTTATTGCGATTGGATTAAAAAGTTTATTAAATTTTCAAAAATGCAGGATGAAAATGCATTAGTTGAAAATGCTGAAAATAAAGTAGAAAACTTTTTAACCGATCTAGTAACTAAGCAAAATGTGGCTTCTTCAACGCAAAATCAAGCGTTTAATGCGTTGGTGTTTTTATATAAAAAAGTGCTAGAAAGACCTTTGCAGAATGTGCGAGCAACCCGCATGCGCAAACAGCCGCATATTCCTGTGGTATTGAGCGTTAAAGAGATTAAAAAAGTGTTGGCAAAATTACGAGGCATAAATGCCTTGATGGTGCCATTATTGTATGGCAGTGGTTTGCGGATTTCTGAGATGGTACGACTGCGGGTGCAGGATATTGATTTTGAGCGTGGCCAAATTATAGTGCGAAATAGTAAGGGTAAAAAAGATCGGGTTACACCATTGGCAACAAAAATCATTCCTTTATTGAAGGCACATTTATCGCAAAGAAAAAGCACCCATACGTTAGATTTACATGCGGGTTTTGGTTCGGTTTATTTGCCAAATTCCGTGGTCAAAAAATATCCTAATGCGGATAAAGAATTTAACTGGCAGTATGTGTTTGCGAGTAGAAATATTGCCACTGACCCTGGAACTGACATTGAACGCCGCCACCATATTGATCAGTCCGCAGTGAACAAAGCAATTAAAGTAGCTGTTAAAAAATGCAGGAGTATTGATAAAAAAGTCTCAGCCCATACGTTTCGCCATTCATTTGCCACGCATTTATTGCAAACAGGGATTGATATTCGCACTATTCAGGTATTGCTTGGGCATAGTGATTTGCAAACGACTATGATTTATACGTATGTTTTAAAACAAAACGAGCAAGCAATAGTGTCACCGCTGGACAGATTATAAAAAGTTTCTATGATTAAAAAATGTGATAAGCACTTATGCGTTTAGGGCAAGGTTGCAAGGGTCTATAAAAATCGTGAAACATGGGAAAAATATTGTTGTAGAGTTGATTTTTTTAAGACAGTATCTGGAAGCGCCTTGGTTTTTGACATAGTTTATACTGTGGAATACAGCAAATATTTGAACTAAACAAACAGCTATGAGTAAAGCTACAATTCGGCAAATCGTATTAGATACAGAAACAACGGGGTTGAGTCCTGCTGACGGACACAGAATCATTGAAATCGGTTGTGTTGAAATAATCAACAGACGCTTAACTAACAACACTTTTCATGTTTACATAAACCCAGAACGGATCATTGATGATGGTGCAATTAAAGTGCATGGTATTTCTAATCAGTTTTTACAGGATAAACCCAAATTTGCAGATATTGTTGATGATTATTTAGCCTTCACAGAAGGGGCTGAATTAGTCATTCATAATGCGCCATTTGATGTGGGGTTTTTAAACCATGAGCTATCTTTACTTAATGGAAACACTATAACAGTTGAAGCACATAGTACAATATTTGACACTTTGCCTTTTGCCAGAAAAAAACACCCTGGAGCCAGAGCCAGTTTAGATGCCTTATGTAAACGGTATGGTATAGATAATAGTCACAGAGAATTGCATGGCGCATTATTAGATGCCGAGATTTTAGCCGAAGTGTATTTATTAATGACGGGGGGTCAATTTTCTATCATGGATTTTAATTCCACCGTTAGTGCAACAAAACAAAAAATAGTCCGTTTACCCGCTAATAGACCTAAATTAAAAGTCATAAGCTGTACCGAAGAACAATTAGCAGCGCACCAAAAGCATTTGGATATGCTTGAAAAGGTCAGTGGTGAATGTTTATGGAATAAACTGGGAGACTAAAGACTAAAGACTAAAGACTAAAGACCCCTTGATTTTTGGTGATTTCTTATGGGTGTTAAAGTCTGGGCGGGGTTGATTTTGTTAGTATGTTTTATCAGCAAAACGACCAAGAAATAGCCGTTATTTTACCAAATACTGCTTTTTTTATCTATGGTTTTTGTTTAATTTATTGTTATAAATCAGAGGGTTGTTGTGTTTTTAAGGATTGACTATTTTGCTCGTAATAGTTAAGTTTTTACCGAATTAAAAAGGTTTTTTTATGTTCAAGTCACATAAATTAGCGCCTAGTAAGCCAGGCAACAATTTATGCAATGCAGAAGATGGTAAAAAAAATCGGTAAAAATATTAAAATAATTATGCCTAGGTGCTTATAATAGCAAACCCTTAAATACATCTTATTTAACATTTTTTTTAATAGCCATTTATGGAAGAATTTCGCCGTATTAGCCGTTTACCACCTTATGTTTTTAATATTGTTAATGATTTAAAGGCCAAAGCACGTTCAGAAGGCGAAGATATTATTGATTTTGGTATGGGTAATCCTGATCAGCCCACACCAAAGCACATTGTTGCAAAAATGGTAGAGGCGGCTGAGAGAGAAGACACACATCGTTATTCTATATCTCGTGGTATTCCCCGTCTAAGAAAAGCAATTTGTGATTGGTATAAAAAGCGGTTTGATGTTGATTTAGATCCTGAAACTGAAGCTATTGTTACCATAGGTTCCAAAGAAGGACTTGCACATTTGGCGTTGGCTACATTAGGCCCTGGAGATGTAGTGCTAGTTCCTAATCCAGCATACCCGATTCACCCTTATGGTGTTGTGATTGCAGGTGCTGATTTGAGACATGTCAAAATGGTACCGAGTGTCGATTTTTTTGAGGAACTTCATAAAGCCATTATTGACTCCTGGCCTAAACCTAAAATGTTAATTCTTAATTTTCCTAGTAATCCTACAAGTGAATGCGTTGATATAGACTTCTTTGAAAAAATTGTGGTTGTAGCAAAAAAGCATAATATCTGGGTAGTCCATGATATTGCCTATGCGGATATTGTTTTTGACGGCTATAAAGCACCTTCAATATTACAAGTAAAAGGTGCAAAAGAGATTGCAGTTGAATTTTATTCGCTATCAAAAAGTTACAATATGCCGGGTTGGCGTGTAGGATTTATGTGTGGTAATAAAACATTGGTTGCTGCTTTAACCCGTATTAAGTCTTATCTTGACTATGGCATGTTTACGCCGATACAAGTTGCTGCAATTGCAGCATTAGAAGGCTCTCAAGATTGTGTTTTAGAAATTTGTGAAATGTATAAAAATAGAAGAGATGTGCTTTGTGATGGACTAAATTCAATGGGTTGGAAAGTTGACAAACCAAAAGCAACCATGTTTGTATGGGCACCTATTCCAGAACAATACAAGGAAATGGGGTCAGTAGATTTTTGTAAAAAAATGATTATTGATGCCAAGGTTGCGGTATCACCTGGTATTGGTTTTGGGCAATATGGTGATGACCATGTTCGATTCAGTTTGATTGAAAATGAACATAGAATAAGACAAGCTTTAAGAGGTATCAAAACGATGTTTAAAAAAGAGGGTATTTTTAATAGCCAGATGTAGAGTGGACTTCAGTTCGCAGTATGGGGATATACATTTGTGGTTTAAAATAGATGTCATTAGCAAATACATTTTAAAAAACAATTGCGGGCTGAAGTCTGTTCTATAAAAACTAGGGGTTACATTTGAAAGCAGTAAAAATTGGTATTTTAGGACTAGGTACGGTCGGTGGTGGTGTTGTCAATGTGCTTAATAGAAATGCGGTAGAAATCTCTCGCAGGACAGGTCGTGAAATTATAGTGACCAGAGCCTCTGCACGAGACTTAAACCGTGAGAGAATTTGTGACACACAAGATATTAAGCTAACGACAGATTGTTATGACATTATTAATGATTCTGAGATAGATATTATTTTAGAACTTATTGGCGGTGTCACTCTGGCTAAAGACTTGGTGTTACAGGCGATAGACAATGGCAAACATATCGTGACAGCCAATAAAGCCTTAATTGCCTTACATGGTAATGAAATATTTGCTAAAGCCAGTGAAAAAGGCGTGATGGTTTTATTTGAATCAGCTGTGGCTGGTGGAATACCTATCATAAAAGCCATTAGAGAAGGATTAAGTGGCAATCAAATTCAATGGTTGGCAGGTATTATTAATGGCACTGGTAATTTTATTCTGACTGAAATGCGAGATCATGACCGTGATTTTGCTGATGTATTAGCACAAGCACAAGCTTTAGGGTATGCAGAAGCCGATCCGACTTTTGACGTGGAAGGCATAGATGCAGGGCACAAGCTGGCTATTTTAGCCTCCCTAGCTTTTGGCATTCCATTACAATTTGAAAAAATATTTACCGAAGGTATTACCAAGATTACCCGTGCAGATGTTGAATATGCTGAACAATTAGGTTATCGCATTAAGCATTTGGGCATAGCAAGAAAGACAGAGCAAGGAATAGAACTTAGAGTTCATCCTACCTTGATTCCTGAGCGTCGTTTAATCGCCAATGTTGATGGCGTGATGAATGCCGTTTTAGTACAAGGTGATGCGGTTGGGCCTACACTTTATTATGGTGCAGGTGCAGGTGCTGAACCCACAGCATCAGCCGTTGTTGCTGATATTGTCGATGTCGTCAGAGTGCTTGATAGTGAGCATCAAAACAGAGTGCCTCATCTGGCTTTCCAAACTGACCAGATCACAGATATTCCTGTACTTTCATCTGAGCAAATAAACACTGCTTATTATTTACGCTTGAATGCAGAAGATAAACCAGGGGTACTAGCGGAAGTCACCAAAATTCTGGCAGATCATAAAATCAGTATTGAAGCATTGATTCAAAAAGAACCATTGGAAGATGAGATTACTTTGCCAGTTATAATGTTGACTCAAACAACACTAGAACGGGAAATGAATGCAGCTATTGCAAAAATAGAAGCTTTATCAACTATTACCGGCTCAGTGTGTCGGATTCGCTTGGAAACATTAGGATAATAATATGTCTACTCGATATGCGGGGTTAATTGAACGCTATAGAAATCGTCTGCCGGTTGATGATTACACACGCATTATTAGCATAGGGGAAGGCAATACCCCTCTGATTCAATTACAAAATATACCTAGCATAATTGCTAAAGATGTTGATATATATGTCAAATTTGAAGGATTGAATCCTACAGGGTCATTTAAAGACCGTGGTATGACTATGGCAGTGACCAAAGCCGTAGAAAATGGCAGTCAGGCTATTATTTGTGCATCAACAGGAAACACATCGGCATCAGCTGCGGCGTATGCCGTAAGAGCAGGAATCAAAGCCTTTGTCCTGATACCTGATGGCAAAATAGCATTAGGGAAACTGGCACAAACATTAATGTATGACGCCCAAATCATTCAAATTAACGGTAATTTTGATAGCGGCATGTCCCTAGTGAAAGAAATTAGTAAACATGCTCCAGTGACTATCGTCAATTCTATTAATCCGTTTAGAATTGATGGACAAAAAACAGCCGCTTTTGAAATTATTGATGAGTTGGGTTATGCCCCCGATTATCACTGTTTACCGGTGGGAAATGCCGGCAATATTACCGCTTATTGGAAAGGTTATACCGAATACGCACAAGATCAGGGTGATTTAAAAGCAGTGGTCAGTAAACGACCTGTTATGTGTGGTTATCAAGCCGCTGGAGCGGCACCTTTTATCAGTGGTAAAATGGTCGATAATCCAGAAACCATTGCAACTGCTATAAGAATTGGCAGACCGCAATCTTGGGACCATGCATGGAATGCACAAAAAGAATCAGCGGGCTGGTTTGATTGTTTTAGTGATGAGAAAATCCTAGAAGCACATAAAATGTTGTCGCACTATGAAGGTATCTTTTGTGAACCCGCATCAGCGACATCTTTAGCAGGTGCTTTAAAAGATATAGCCAGCGGAAAAATTGCAGAAGGTAGCAAGATTGTTTGTACCTTGACAGGAAATGGTCTTAAAGACCCTGATACAGCAATCAATCAATGCAAAGACTCTCATCCAGTAACAATTGATGCGACGCTGGATGCAGTGAAAAAGGCGATATTAGATAAAATGTAAAAAATGTAGAACGGACTTCAGCCTGCAAATATTAACAATCCAAGCTTCTGATGTTTCTCATAACGGACTGAAGTCGACTCTACCATAATAGGTTTTTATGTATCATCAAGGCATTAAAAAAAAGATAGTCCCTCGTCCAAGAAGTAAAAAGAAATCGCATTTAACAGGGTTTTCACCTGTTTTTCAAAAAATATTTTCTGCGCGTAAAATTACCGATAATGAACAATTAGAGCGTACGCTGGCAAAGCTCCCATCACCTTGGTTATTGTCAGGAATGGAAAAGATGGTGGCACATTTAATATTTGCCATTGAACAGCAGCAGAAAATTACTGTTGTTGCCGATTTTGATGCGGATGGAGCCACCAGTTGTGTGGTCGCTATTAAAGGTCTGGAATTACTGGGTGTGCAGAATATATCTTATGCAGTTCCTAATCGTTTTGAGTACGGCTATGGTTTAACACCTGAAATCGTTGAATATGTTAAACAGCAGCACCAACCTGACCTTATTATTACGGTTGATAATGGTATTTCCAGTATTGACGGAGTAAAGGTCGCTAAAGAATTTAATATTAAAGTATTAATTACAGACCATCACTTGCCAGGTGAAGAGTTGCCGGATGCTGATGCTATTGTTAATCCTAATTTAGTGGGTGATGAATTTCCCAGTACACACATTGCTGGTGTCGGTGTCATGTTTTATGTGTTATTAGCCTTGCGAAATCGGCTACGGGAAAACAAATGGTTTGAAAAAAACAAGACTCAGCAACCTAATTTGGCACAATTATTAGACTATGTTGCCTTGGGAACGGTAGCGGATGTTGTGGTTTTAGATCAGATTAACCGAATTTTAGTACACCAAGGTTTGTTACGGATTCGTTCAGGAAAGGCACATCCTGGTATTCAAGCATTGATCACCCAAGCCGGAAAACAGTTTAGCTCAATCCATTCATCAGATTTAGCTTTCGCATTAGGCCCACGACTTAATGCTGCAGGGCGTATGGATGATATGTCACTAGGCATACAATGCTTGTTAACAGAAGACCTAGGCTTGGCAAAAGACATGGCAGAACAATTAGACCAGCTGAATCAAGACCGTAAAGAAGTTGAAGCACAAATGAGGCATGAAGCCATGTCTTTATTAGAACAAATGCAAGTGCTGGATGAGCATCATTTACCTGCGGGGGTTTGCCTTTTTGAGAAAAATTGGCATCAAGGCGTGATTGGTATTTTAGCGTCTAGAATTAAAGATCGCCTGCATAGACCCGTTGTAGCTTTCGCTGCTGTAGGCAAAGGGGAAATTAAAGGATCGGCAAGATCCATACCTAGTGTACATATTCGTGATGTACTCAGTGAGATTGCAGTGGCTCATCCACAAATCCTGAGTAAATTTGGAGGTCATGCCATGGCAGCAGGTATGAGTATTAAAATGCACGACTATCCGGCATTTGCTTTGGCATTTGATGAAGTTGTCGCCAAGCATTTAGATAGTATTGACTTAGAGCAAAAAGTGTATTCAGATGGGCAACTTTTAGAACAAGATATTTCAATAGAATTTTCCGAACAATTAAAAGAAGTGGGTACTTGGGGACAAGGTTTTCCAGAACCTGTATTTGATGGTGTTTTTGATGTTATCCAATGTAGAGTTGTGGGTCAACAACACCTTAAATTTGTATTAAGAATTCCAAAAAGTGAATTATTAATTGATGCTATTGCTTTTTTTGTTGAGAAATCTGAACAATGGTTAGGTGTTCGCTCAATCAACGTGGCATACAAACTTGATATTAACGAATATAGAGGAAATAGAAGTGTGCAATTAATGTTGCAATATATAGAAAAAATCACATAAGCTACAAAGTCACTGAGTTAAAATCGAGGGTTACAGACATACCCCCCCACCAATTATCTTTAAAACGGTTCTTTGGTTTACTATTTTATAAAAAAGAGAATTTATGAGTTTCAGACTATTTTTAATTGTTTTATTTTTTTTGCCATTCAGTGCAAATAGTACCAGTGTAGAAGTACATGAACATTATCTTGATAATGGGTTAAAGATATTGGTCAGAGAAGATCATCGTTCTCCCGTTGTGGTTTCGCAGCTTTGGTATAAAGTCGGGTCAAGCTATGAGCCAGGAGGTGTTACTGGAATTTCCCACATGCTTGAACACATGATGTTTAAAGGCACTGAGAAGTGTCCTGCGGGTGAATTTTCTCGCATTATTGCAGAAAATGGTGGGCGTGAAAATGCCTTTACTGGACGTGATTATACGGTTTATTTTCAGACCATGGAAAAGTCTCGATTGGATATCAGCTTTAAGCTGGAAGCTGATCGTATGCGTAATTTGCGCTTAAACCCAGACGCATTGAAAAAGGAATTAGCAGTGGTCACTGAAGAACGTAGAATGCGTACGGATGATAAACCGCGATCTAAAATGCAAGAATATTTTACCTCTATTGCTTATTCCAATAGTCCGTATAGAAACCCTGTTATCGGTTGGCCTTCAGATATTGCTAATTATCAAGTAGATGATTTACAAAAATGGTATGAGCGATGGTATGCACCAAATAATGCAACATTGGTTGTGGTGGGTGATGTTAATTTTGAAGATGTATTTGCCTTAGCGGAACAATATTTTTCAGCCATTAAACCCAGCAAAATAGAGACTATCAAACCACAAACAGAAATTGAGCAGCATGGGGTTCGTAAAACTACAGTCAGATTGCCTGCTAAATTACCGTATATATTGTTGGGCTATAAAGTGCCGGTGCTAAACACCGTCGAAAATGAAACAGATGCTTATGCACTGGAAGTTTTAGCAGGAATTTTAGATGGTGGTAATAGTGCAAGACTGGCTTCAAAACTGGTAAGAGGTCAACAAATTGCAGTTTCTTCTGGTGCTAGTTATAACTTGGTTTCTCGTTTACCCAGTTTATTTTTGTTGGATGCAACACCAGCGACAGGAAAAACAGTGTTTGATATGGAATACGCTTTAAAGCAAGAAATTTATGATTTAAAAACCACATTGGTTGCAGATGAAGAGTTGCAACGAGTCAAAGCACAAGTATTAGCCAGTGCTATTTATGAGCAGGATTCCAATTTTTATCAAGGTATGCAATTAGGTATGTTTGAAGTGGTCGGCTTAGGCTGGCAAAAAGCGGATGAGTATGTCAATAAAATCAATCAAATTACAGCACAACAAGTTCGAGATGTGGCTCGGAAGTATTTGCTAGAAGATAAATTAACTATCGCCTATCTTGACCCACAACCCATCACCGAACAGAAACCAAAAAGCAAAACAGGAAGTCGTCATGCACAATAAATGGATAGGGTTTGTTTTATTATTATTGAGTAATCCGGTATTTTCAGCTACAAAAATTGAACATTGGCAGACATCACAAGGAAGCCCTGTATTTTATGTAGAAACCAAAGGCTTACCGATGGTTGATATACGGATTATTTTTGACGCAGGGAGTGCCAGAGATGGCGAGCAATATGGCGTTGCATCACTCACCTCGGCTGTATTAGATACCGGTGCAGGTCAATGGAATGCTGATCAGATAGCAAAACGTTTTGAAAGTGTAGGTGCACAGTTTTCTACCCATGTTTCCAGGGATATGGCATCCTTATCTTTACGCTCTTTGACGACAGAAAAATTGCTACAGAAATCATTGCAAACACTACATGCTATTGTCAGCAAGCCTATTTTTAATGAAGCTGATTTTCAACGAGAAAAACAAAGAACATTAGCAGGGTTAAAACATAGAGAAGAGTCGCCTGCTACCTTGGCAAAAATAGCCTTTTCCAATATTTTATTTAAAGACCATCCCTATGCCCATCCTAGCTCTGGTGTTACTAAAACAGTATCTGGGTTTAGCGTAGATGATTTAAACGCTTTTTATAAGCAATATTATGTCGCCAGTAATGCCATGGTAGTTATTGTGGGTGATATACCAAAGCAGAAAGCTATGAATATTGCAGAATCATTGATCGTAGATTTAGATAAAGGCACAAAACCACCAGCACTGGCTGAAGTTTCTTTACCCAAACAAGGTATCAACAAGCATATTGAATATCCATCCAGTCAAACACATGTATTGTCAGGGCTTGTAGGAATGCACCGTAAAGATCCTGATTATTTTAGCTTATATGTAGGGAATCATATCCTAGGAGGTGGCGGACTGGTTTCCAAATTGTTTGCCGAAGTAAGAGAAAAAAGAGGGTTAGCCTATAGCGCCTATAGTTACTTCTCTCCTTTACTTAGAAAAGGCACATTTACTATGGGTTTGCAGACACGTAATGACCAAACATCTCAAGCAGTACAAGTTATGCAGCAAACATTAACCGACTTTGTAGAACAAGGGCCTTCAGAACAAGAACTGCTCGCAGCCAAGAAAAATCTAACAGGCGGTTTTGCCATGCGGTTTGATAACAACAGTAAATTAACCAGTTATGTTGCCATGATCGGTTTTTATCAATTAACCCTAGATTACCTAGAACTATTTCAGCTAAAAGTTGAAAAAGTGACTGTCGCCTCAATAAAAGATGCGTTTAGTAGACGGGTTAAACTAGAGTATATCAATACCATTACTGTGGGAGCTATAAGATAATTGACACATGTTTTTTTCATCAAATCAGAAACAAATACTCAACATTTTAGCCGATGCACAGTTCCATTCAGGAACAGAGATAGCTGAACAATTAGGTATTAGTCGATCCGCTGTTTTTAAGCAATTAAAAAGATTGACAGACTTAGGGCTAGAAGTAAATGCCATTAGTGGAAAAGGGTATCAATTGAGTTCTACTTTACACTTATTGTCCAAAGCAGAAATACAAAAGCGATTGACTGCCGATGTTAAAAGTTTAATTACTGAACTGGAAATTCATGATGTCTTAGATTCAACCAATCGTTATTTAATTGATAAAGCCCGGCAAAGCAACAAAAATGCCTGCGTCTGTTTTGCAGAGTCCCAGTCAGCAGGTAAAGGTCGTAGAGGACGAGAATGGGTCTCACCTTTTGGGAGTAATATTTATCTATCAATTTTATGGCGATTTCAAAATGGAACAAGCTCCATTAATGGTTTAAGTTTAGTTGTTGGCGTAGCTGTTATAAGGGCTTTAAAAGACTGTGGTGTTGAAAATATTGGACTAAAGTGGCCCAATGATATTTACTGGAAGCAAAAAAAACTAGCAGGCATTTTAATTGAAGTATCGGGTGAATCTAGTGGCCCATGCAATACAGTGATCGGTTTAGGTTTGAATTTCTATTTACCAGAGGATAAAGCACAGTCTATTAGCCAGGAGTGGGTTGACTTGAATTCTATACTTTCCAACAATGCTTCAACGCTAAGAAATAAGTTTGCTGCAATGCTTTTAAATCAACTGATGCCTATTATTGCAAATTTTGAAAAAGATACTTTAGCTGACTATATAAAAGAATGGCAAAAATACGACTGTATGCAAGGAAAAATAGTTAATATCCATCAAGGCAAGCAAATATTCAGTGGTGAGGTACAAGGCATAGACGATACTGGATTATTATTGTTGACTGATAAATACGGAAAAATAAAAAAATTTAGATCGGGAGAAGTGAGTTTTCGTTCACCATGAATTTATTACTTGATATTGGTAATACACGCATTAAATGGGGAATTGATAATGCTGAGAGTGAGCTCCGTACAAGCTTTGCCATTGAACATAAAAAATCAGGATTTTCTCAAACCATTAAAAGACAATGGCAATCGTTAAAAAAGCCAGATAAATTAGTAATTTCCTCAGTAAGTTCAACGCAAATAGTACAACAGATTTTGACAATCGCTGAGGTTTTATGGCCCAACATAAAAGTGATTATTGCCGAAACATCTGCTCAATCTTTTTCTGTGACTAATGCCTATTCACAGCCAGAAAAGCTAGGAATTGATCGATGGCTAAGTTTAATCGCTTTGCAGCATTATTATCCGGGTAATAGCGTTGTTATTGATTGTGGAACAGCTATCACCATTGATGCTATCAATGAGAAAGGGCAGCATTTAGGGGGAATAATAAGTCCGGGACTAGAGTTAATGAAACAGGCTTTATCCCAAAATACAGAGGCATTGATATTGAGTGAAACACAATTTACGCCGATACTTTCCAATACCACAGAAGCTGCAATTTATACGGGAACCTTATATGCTGTTGCTGGTTTGATAGAAAAAACTATGGATGAACTTTGTCAAAGTAATTTATGGGTTTTAACAGGAGGGGATGCGCAATTATTAGCACCTTATTTAAAAATAAAATGTATAGTCGAAGTTGATTTTGTACTTAAAGGCTTATCTCTTTATTGTCAGGAGCACAGAGAATGAAGTTTATTTTTATGGGTCTATGCCCTAAAGTCGGATACAGTGTAATCATACAAGGCTCTTAAAAGCCCTCTCCTGCTGGGGAGGGTGGGGTGGGGAGATTCTAAATAAACCACTGTATATAAAGTAGATTTTTTTGATTTCCCCTCACCCAATGGGATAACGATAAAGTAGCCTGTCCCCATTATTTGGGTCAAGCTGACTTTTTGGCACGTACCAACAAGTCACGCAGGCATTGGAGAAAAAATGCCTAACAAGAAAAATGCACTCGGACGTAATAAAGCGTCGCTTTATTACGCCGGTGATTTTTGACGTTAGCATTCTATCAACATTGACAGTTATAATCCAATGGATTACTATTAATGTATGCAAACTATTGTTGAACTCCCTGAATTCCTAAGAAGATCAGATAAATTATTCAGTGCACCTGAACGGCTAAGTGTAATCAATTATTTGGCGGCTCATCCTGCTGCCGGAGACATAATGCAAGGTACTGGTGGCATACGAAAACTAAGGTGGGCTGCACACGGCAAAGGTAAGAGTGGTGGTGTTCGGATTATCTACTATTTCCATAACGAATCTATGCCAATATTCTTGTTAACTCTATTTGGTAAGGGTTAGAAATCAAACCTATCAAAATCTGAGCGCAATGAATTAACTAAATTCACAACTTTACTTATTAATAATTATGGTGGCTAATATGGGCAGTGCATTTGACAGTATAAAACAAGGTTTAAATGAGGCTTTAGAATTTTCAAAAAACAAAGAAGGGGGCGCTGTTGTTCATAAGTTCTCCCCTATTGACGTAAAAAACATTAGAGCTAATGTTAGCATGTCACAAAATGAGTTTGCATCTGCTTTTGGCATTAGCGTTAGTACACTCCGCCATTGGGAGCGCGGAGATCGAAAGCCACAAGGCCCTGCTCTTGTTTTGCTTAATGTTGTGGCAAAAGAACCAAGAGCTGTATTAAAGGCATTAAGTCACTAAATGCTAACAAAAAAGTCAAGTACGACGCGCAAAAAGACGCGCGCGTCTTACTTGAAATAACGGGGACAGGCTACTTTTTATGCTATAACCCTCATCTTTTACTACAAAACCCACCACAATGCCACGCATACCCAGAGGAGAAACCCAAGGCGGAATTTATCACATCATCAATAGAGGTAATATGCGTATGCAGGTTTTTGATGATAAAGAGGATTATGAATACTTTTTGACTTTGTTAAAAACAGGGTTTGAAAGAGAAAACATAGAGCTACACGCCTACTGCTTATGCCTTATGCCTAATCATTTTCATTTGTTATTAGTGCCACAAGGTGAAAAGAGTCTTAGTAAGTTTATGCAATGGGTAATGACCTCTCATGTGCGTTATTACCACAGGAAAAACAAAACCTCAGGATATATTTGGCAAGGCAGATTTAAAAGCTTTTTGGTTGAAAAAGAGAGTTATTATTTAACGCTATTTCGTTACATAGAGGCGAATGCACTCAGAGCAAAGCTAAGCACAACAGCACAAGATTGGCGTTATGGCTCATTAGCAGAAAGAGTTTTTAAAAGTCGCACATTATTAGGCACCTTAAAAGCCAGAGGAAGACCGAAAAATGAGAAAAAGTTATGATAAAGTAGCCTGTCCCCATTATTTATGGAAAAAATCTATCACGGCATCCATAAAGCCTAACAAAAACATCAAGTTCGTTCGCTATCGCTCTCTGGGACGCGCAAAGAGCTGCGCGTCCTTTATGTAAGCGTTATGCTAAAAACGTAGCCACTTGTCTAACATGGAGACCGTGCTATTATGTTAGCATGATTACATCATTCAAAAATCAAGCTACTGAAGATATTTTTAACGGAGTTAATTCAAAAATTGCTAGGAAAATTTGTCCACAAATGATTTGGCGTATTGCTTCAAGAAAATTGGATCAACTTGATTCTGTTGAGTCTTTAGAAGAATTGAAAATCCCCCCAGGGAATAGGTTAGAAAGCCTTTTAGGAGGTAGAGATTCCGAGTTTAGTATTCGAATCAATGAGCAATATCGAATTTGCTTTGTCTGGGGCGAGTTAGGCCCTAGTGAAGTAGAAATAGTTGATTATCATTAGAGGTAAAGTATGGTACGTATTCCAACACATAGAGAACCAACTCATCCGGGGGAAATGCTTCGGGAAGAATTTCTTGTTCCCATGAATATAAGTCAACGTGAACTTGCTGATGCAATTCACGTTCCTTATCAACGTATTAATGAATTGGTAAATAAAAAGCGGGGGGTAACACCCAGTACAGCATTACGTTTAGCAAAGTTTTTTGGTGTTTCAGCTGGTTTTTGGTTAAATATCCAAATGCGTTGCGACCTTTATAGAGTGCAAGTTACCGAAAAAATAGAGCTTGATTCAATTCAAGATGTTAGTAATATGCAAAAAACAGCATAACAAAATAATGTGTGCAAAATTGGGGGACGTCGCGTTATTTCAAACGTTATGGCAGATTAATATCAAGTATTTATATCAATTTCTGCCCGTTTTATCATTGCTTTAACAGCATCATTAGTGTTTTGATAAGCAATAGTAATATCAGGATGTCTTTTTCTGTAAACTCTGAATATTTCATCTGCAAAAGCTTGGCCAATTGACTCTACATTTTCAAAATCAAAAAACACATATTTAAAAGCTTCAATTCGAGTCAAGAACCTTTTTGCTTGGCTTCTAGAGACTAAATTCTCTTCATTAATTCTCGCCATATTAACGGGAATAATGGTTTTATTGAATGCATAATCCTCATCTTCACTGCCACTAAATCCATCAAAAATCTCTTTATCTGTTCTAGTTGAATCAAGAGCAATACGCATGTGAACGCTTGTACCCTGCTTAACAATGGTATTATCAGCAATAATATCAAGCTCCCTTTTATGGTCATGGTTAAAAACCAGATCATGAGATAATATGTAAAAGCTATCAAACATTTTTGAAGTAAAGAAAATCCCCTGACCAGAATGGTTTTCAGGGTCTGTTGTTAGTTTCCCTTTGTATAACTCTAATATTGCTTGTTTTTCATCTGATAATTGTTTAAGTCGAGTAATTCGTCTAAATATACCTTCTCCATCATCTGCTATGGTAATACCAACTTGCTCTCTATCTCTTTTTACAGAAATTAGGCAGTTTTTACCTTGAGAATGGTCAATTGCATTATTAACCATTTCAGTAAAACCATAAAAAATAATATCATCTATATTTTTGGGCAACCCTTCGACAACTGAAGAAAACTCCTGGGAGTAAATACTATGTTCTGATGCATTTTCATCAAGCAGTAAAATTGCTGTATTTTCTCTACGCACACCCAACTTATAAACTTTTTTTCTAGTTGTTCCTGTCGCTTCAAGCCAATCTTCGTTTACGAGTTTTTTTAAATGTTTATATGCTGCTTGCCTAGAAATTGAAAATATTTGACTAATGTGGTGAGCAATATCATTTGGATGATATTTGACATCTCTCAGTATTTGGCGCCGAATGTTTTTACCGCGATCTCTTAAAGTCATTTTTTTTGAAGTAAATAAAAATAGCTGTCGAGCATTATTGTCAACCTTTTATTGGTTCTTTGACAACCATTTTGATGGTGGGACGATGATTAAAAAACATAACGAATAATTAGGGTCAGAGTCTGAAGTATCCGCATAAGAAAAATAGACTTTAACTAAAAATCAGTAGTTTATAACTAAAAAACCTAGAAAAAACTGTCAATTTCTCTATTTTTATGGAAATTTTTAACTTAAAATAACAGCATGAAAATAGGAAATAATAGGGACAGGCTACTTTAATTTATAATTTTTAGTAAAAACAATAGCTGATGCCTATAAAAGCACATAACAAAAAATTCCAGTCGACCGCTGGCGGTGTGGTTCGTTTTCAAAGGTCAGTTTTTATCAAAGTTCTGTGTGTTTACAAAGTTTAACTTATATCTGCCAGCGGCCACTGAATTTGGCGTTATGTTTTAAAATCCACTCGTGGAAATTTGTATTCTTATGTGCTATCATTTTTATCTATGATAGTGACAATGGATACAAATATTTTATTAGCAGCACTCATTAGTGAATCTGGTGCATCGCATAAGGTTCTCCGGCTCATTATAAATGAGAGAATTAATCTCGCATTATCTACGCAAATAATACTTGAATATGATGACGTATTAAAAAGAGAGGAAATTCTTAAGCTTACAAGGTTGAACATTGAACAAGTTGAAGATGTACTTGATTTATTGGTTCTTCTGGCACAAAAACAAAAAATATATTATAGACTTCGACCAAATCTGAGGGACGAAAATGACAACCTATTTTGTGAGTGTGCATTTGCCAGTAAGAGTAACTATCTAATCACCTCAAATATTCGAGACTTTAATGGTGGTGAGTTAAGGGGTTTTGAATTTAAGGTATTAACACCAAAAGGTTTCTATCAAATGTGGAGAAAAAATTATGAGTAAAACACAAGTGGTTACTTTAAGAATTCCCGTTGATTTGAAGGCTAGGCTAGAAAATGAGGCACACATTCAAGGTGTTTCAATGAATAATCTTGCCAACTATATGTTAACAACACAAATTAGCCAAATAGAAGTACTTTCAGCTATTGAAGCAAGAATATCTAGAAAAAATATTTCTTCTTTAAAAACTAAGGTTAATAAAGTGCTTGATTCAGTGCAAAAAAGTTTTGATGTACCTGAATGGGATAAAGTGCATTAGAAGGGTAATATTCTGTATCAATGAAAAAAACATAACAATCGCATCCAGCTGACCGTAAAAAGCGTCACATTTTTTGCGAAGCAAAAAAGTGCGCCTCTTTTTACGTCAGCTGATGCGGGCGTTATACGTTTTAGGTATTATTAAATAAATGTAGGTTGATTATTCACAGAAAAGCCTTTAAATGCTATCATTGTATTTATGAGTGAATCAAAAAAAATCTTTGCAATCTTTGGGTCTACAGATAATGATGCTGTAGACAAAGAGGTTCGTGAAAAATATTCTGAAACAGATTGTTGGCAACTGGTCAATGGCTTGTTAGCACCACTGAAACAACATCTTCTAGTGTCTACGAGTACTTATCTAGTGACGATACTCCTGTTAGTTGTATTGTATCACCTATTTCTGCTTATTATGGATGGCAAGATGCGGCGGTTTGGGATTGGATAGAGACCAATGAAAAGTAATGCGATGGGGCCGAACCAACCAACAACACCTAGTAAACTTCCTAGTTCTAAAGGGTTAGAAAATGCAATTTTAGCAGGTATCGATGCCGAATTTGAAAAAAGAGAATTTAATGGCGGCGGCGATACAGATGCTAGATTAAGAGTTCTTGAAACGGATATGGCAATTGTCAAAGAGGCAATGGTTACAAAGGAAATTTTTGCAAGAGAAATGGGAGATATAAAAACCGAAGTAAGCAAGGTTCCTTTTGAAACATTTAAGTGGCTTTTAGGTACTGCTGTTGCTATTACATTTCTAATCTTAGCGATCATCAAACTAATACCTGTACTAGAAACAAAAAAAGTTATCGAAGAAAATATCTCTATTCCTAAAGTAACAACCAAAGTAGATCAACAAAGCGAAAAAAAATAACTTCCACCTTTTTTATTCCCAGTAACAACAAAGAAAAGTATCAGACTCTAGTAAGCATCACTTTTTTTGCTAAGGCAAAAAATGCGCCCCTTATTAGGGCTGGTGATGTGGGCGTTAGAAGTCAAAGGATAATAAGTGCCAATATTTGAAATATCAGAAAACAAACTACTTCCAGTAGAACAAAAAAATTTCTCACTTGAAAAAGAATTGCAATCTTTGATTGAAAGCAACCTAGAGGAGGTTTTCAATTGTCGCTTTGTGGCAACTGAATTTTCAACAGGAGCACAACATGCGGGAAGAATTGATAGCCTCGCCCTATCAGAAGAAGATAATCCAGTCATAATTGAATACAAAAAAGTAGAATCATCGGAGCTAATAAATCAAAGCCTATTTTATCTACACTGGATTCAAGATCATAAAGGAGATTTTGAAATTGCAGTACAGAAAAAACTTGGAAATGGAGTTAAGATTGATTGGACAGATGTTAGGGTAATCTGTATAGCTCCAAATTACAAAAAATATGATATTCATGCTGTTCAGGTCATGGGTGCAAATATTGAATTATGGAAATACCGTCTATTTACAAACAATTCCTTCTATCTGGAAGAAGTGTTACACAATACAAAATCAGCAACAGTAATTTCTCAACCACCTAATAAAAACCCAGTTATGGTTGAGGCTGGGAAAAAAGCTGCACAAGTGAGAGCAACAGCCACCTCTACGCTTGAAAAACATTTTGAAGGTAAGTCAAAAGAAATCCTTGAGCTCATGCACGAAGTTCGTGAATTTGTTACGGGATTAGATTCAGCAATAGAAGAGGTGCCAAAAAAGTTTTATATAGCGTATAAGTCATCTAAAAATATCGTGTGCATGGAAGCAAAAAGAAAAAATATTAAGTTGTTTGTCAAGCTTAAGCCTTTTGAGGTTCTTGAGCCACCAAAGCATTATCGGGATGTAAGTACAATTGGTCATTATGGTACTGGTGACGTTAAGTTCACTATTTCAACACCAGAATAATTTGAAGAAATCAAGCAGTATATTGAGTTGGCGTATAATAAAGTTGGTGGCTAATGGATTCTAACAAATCATTCCACCTGACCGCTAAAGAGGACGCTGAATTTTAGCGTTATGTGCTCAAGCCCTGTGCATAGCAATTTTTTAAATAAGGGCTAATTAAGGAATGTTTAAATGAAAAAGAAAATTGTTGCTGTAGCTCTCTCTGCAGTTTTAGTCACGGGTTGTGCAAGTATTATCAGTAAATCAGAATATGGGGTTGCAATTAATAGTAACCCTGATAGGGCTAGCTTTGTTGTTCTTAATCGTTCAGGTCAAAAAATTCATAGTGGTGTTACTCCGTCAACAGTAACGTTAAAGTCGTCGGCAGGATACTTTAGGGGTGAAACATATACTGTGGAATTAACTAAAAAGGGCTTCTCTCCAAAATCATATACATTAACGAGTTCTGTTGATGGCTGGTATCTTGGAAATATACTTTTTGGTGGTCTATTAGGTATATTAATTATAGATCCTGCGACAGGTGCTATGTACAGCCTACCAGACCGAGTTGATATATCTTTGGATGAAAATATTTCATCACTATCTTCACAGACACTTACAATTGCAACAATAGGTTCTTTAACTGAAGAACAAAGAGGGCAGCTAGTAAAGTTGTAATTGGCACATAACAAGACACTCCACTTGACCACCAAAAGCGGCGTTTCGCTACACTACACTCTGCTTTTGGCGGCAAGTGAGTTCGGGCGTTATACTTTTTAGAGGATATTAATGAAAACACACATTATTTTTTCATTCTTATAGCGTTAGCTGGTTGTGCTAATGTTGGTGCTAGATTTAATGCTGCTGAAATTGAGATTGCATCTGATACTAATGCTATTGTTTATTTCTATAGACTTTCCCGTTTTCAAGGAGGTGGTACAACCATGCCTGTTATCGCCAATAAAATTGAAATTGGAACATTAGATAATGGCGCATATTTCAAGCAGATTATATCTCTAGGTACTTATAAAATTCATTCAAGAACTGGAGCAATAGATAGAATCTCTACTTTTTCACTTGGGGCAGGAAAAACATATTTTATAAGATGTTTTCTAGATATGGGTATGTGGGTAAGCTCAGTAAGATTTGTTCAAGTTCATGAAGATGAAGCGATTCAAGAAATCAAGAAAACAGCACTACAGCTTTAGGTGTCTATGTTCGATCTACTATACTGCTATAGCATGTATGTGCAGTATAACAAAACGCTCAAGCTGACGCTTGGCTGTTCCCTTCTTTCGCTACCGCTCCAGTCGGTCGCCGTCAAGCACAGATCAGCTTAGCGTTAGGCTACAAACAAAACTATTCGTGTTGCGCAATACGCAATTTAGTTATAATTAGTCAACGCTTAAAAAGACTCAAGACTCAAGACTAAAGACTAAAGACTAAAGACTAAAGACTAAAGACTAAAGACTAAAGACTAAAGACTAAAGACTAAAGACTAAAGACTAGTGTATAGTTTCACCACGTTATACCTGATTTAAAAACAATAAAAGGACAGCCCTGATAACATATTAAACTTTCACCACAAAGGAATTAATATGCCCCAAGGCTATCACACGAATGCAAAAACAAATCTGCATTCAAGAAGAATTATACAACAATCTAGTCTCAGTAATGCAAAGCTATCTAAACGTTTTGTAATAGATGAAAA
>QPIL01000037.1 GCA_003666325.1 Methylococcales symbiont of Iophon sp. n. MRB-2018 | reverse complement strand
ATTCCACCATCCTTGGCGGTCAGCAGAGATTGTTCCAGACAATCTTACTGCATTTCCACCATCCTTGGCGGTCAGCAGAGATTGTTCCAGACAATCTTACTGCATTTCCACCATCCTTGGCGGTCAGCAGAGATTGTTCCAGACAATCTTACTGCATTTCCACCATCTTTGGCGGTCAGCAGAGATTGTTCCAGACAATCTTACTGCATTTCCACCAGGGATGGTGGAAATGCAGAACTAATCAAAAATCAAGGAGTTCTTAGTCTTTCGTCTTTCGTCTTTCGTCTTTCGTCTTTCGTCTTTCGTCTTTCGTCTTTCGTCTTTCGTCTTGAGTAAGAATTGACTATTTATTGTGCGATTGTGCATTAGCTTACCCTCATTTTCCACTTCATCTAAAATACTGGCAATTCGTTTAAGCTTCCAATCATTTTTTAGATATTCATACACAAGTTGAGAGCGCAGAAAATACGCTTGTGCCTCATTCCATTGTTGCTTAGATCTGTAATATTGACCTAATTCAAATAAAGTTCCAGCAATACCCACTCGTGATATTTGTTCTTTATATAGAGAAAGTGCTTGCTGCATTTTTAATTCAGCTTTATCTTCAGCCCCTTTCTGTAATAACAAACGTGCTTGAAAACGCAATAAACGGGCGTCTCCATCCGCGTTTTTATTGGTCATTTTTTTCAAGGCATGGGCATATCGCTGTGTCCACAAAAACGCATTTTGATTATTCAAAAAAGCAATTTTAGTTTGATTGGCAATAGCTGCTAATTGAATCTCATTTGGCTTTGACATCACCTGATTACCGATAAACTCAGGTAATATTTTTTGTAATAACTGTTCAGCACTCATCAACTCATTTTTCTGTAATGCCATCTCACTAAGAAGCAGTAATATACGTGAATTATAGCCCTTTAATAAATCTTTTTTTGCAAGTGCTTTTGCGGCTAATAAATACCTCTTGCTTTTACTGGTTTCTTGCATAGCCAGTGTCACTTCTGCCAAATTAATATAACTCAGCAAACTGCCTTCCTGATTATCTACCCCTTGATAAAGTCGTAAAGCTTTTGTAAAAAAATATTCTGCTTTATTCCATTCTGCATTACTATAAGCATACATGCCATCAATGTTGTATTTTTCAATATTAGCGATCACCATGGGTTTTCTGACAGCATTACTACAAGTAGCAAGCAATAAACAACTCGGTAGAAAAAATAAAAACAAGCAAACTCTATTCATGGTTTGAATGCGCAGGTATTAAAACCGGTTGTGCTGTTTTATTATTTGACAAGGGCCATGTATTTTGAACACTATCGAGCAAATTATCTGTTTTATCCAATGCACGTTTTAGCTCTATCGTAGTTCCTGGTATTTCCTTTAATTCACTATTAACCAAGGTTAAGGTCTTATTTGCCTGAGCAATTATTTCATGCAGTTCTTTTACTAGGTCTGGAAGACTTGTTGAAGCATTTCGCATATCATTAACAAAATAAATTGCATCATTTACAATAGGTTCTATTTGCACCAGTCTTTGTTTTGCGACAGCTATAATACCTTCTGTTTCACTCAATATTTTAGCCCCCGATTCTACAACTACTTTTAAATCTTCTTCCACTTTCTGGTCAAAAACGGCTGCGCCTATGGTGCCGTGTCCACTTGCAATTTTTTCAATGATTACATAAACATTGCCCAAAGTTTGTTCTAATTTTGGCAAAATAGTATCCACTTTTCCTAATAGTTTTTTACTATCCGTTACTTGGATAAGATTAGCAAGACTGAGCAACAAGTCATTTAGAGATGCTGTTTCATTAACAGGAATGGTTGCTCCCTCTGCTAGAATGGGTGCGTCAACCGAATCAGACCTTATTTCTATTAATGCATTACCAATACTGGTTAAGCGATTAACAGTGGCTCTTGCCCCTTCTCTAATTAATGTTCGGCGCTTTTGATAAATCTCAATAGTTAGCTGAATTTTGCCATCCTGAAATAAGCTCAAGTCAGAGACTCTACCAATTTCTGCACCTAATGCTTTAACGACTGTCCCTTGACTTACACCCTCAGTACTGTCTACGTTTAAATAAAAAGTCACTTTTTTTTCAAAAAAATGTTGGTTTTTTACACTCACAACAATAAAAAACAAGAACAATATGAATCCTGAAAATGCAAAAAAACCTACTATTCGCTCACGTTGGGTATAAGTAGTCTGGTGAATATAATGCTCCTTTTTTTCAATTGCCGTATTCATAACCTTACCCTTGATTTAATTTAATACCCTATTCAATAAATGAATAGTGTGTAACTGCTCAACCCTTAAAAATACAATAACCATCTAATTTATAACAATAAATTAAAAAAACCATAGGGAAAAAAGCAGTATTTGGTAAAATAACGTCTATTTCTTGGTCGTTTTGCTGATAAAACATGCTAACAAAATCAACCCCAAACAGAGCAACTAAACCTCTTTCATTCAGAGTTATTTGTTGAATAAGGTATAAGATCCACGTCACCCTCTCCGTCATTCCTCCATGTTCTAAGCAGGAATACAGATGCTGTCTTAACTGGTGCGTAGGCAGAGATTGTTCCAGACAATCTTACTGCATTTCCACCATCCCTGGCGGTCGCAGAGATTGTTCCAGACAATCTTACTGCATTTCCACCATCCCTGGCGGTCGCAGAGATTGTTCCAGACAATCTTACTGCATTTCCACCATCCCTGGCGGTCGCAGAGATTGTTCCAGACAATCT
>QPIL01000038.1 GCA_003666325.1 Methylococcales symbiont of Iophon sp. n. MRB-2018 | reverse complement strand
TTCGGCCAAGCTCACTGAGCTCCTGGACACTGCTTTTGATGAAATTGTCCACTGGAGGAGGAATTGTTTCAGACTACCCCAGGGTAATGCGGGAAAGGCCTTTACCAACGAACTGGCTCGCCTCTTCCATGCCTTCGCCACTGGTTCTGCTCTGGAGTCCATCGCCCTGAAGGCGGCTTCTGTCCTTCCTCCATTATTACTCCAAAAGCCTCACCAGAAATCAAAGCAGCAGGATCACGTGGCCTGTCTTGAGCGGCGCACGAAGATGTGGGTGGATGGGAGTATCCTAGAGCTGCTTCAGGAAGGCAGAGCAATCCAGGGCCGTCTCCCCAAGTCTCGACCTCGTCATGAGGATGACCAGCTCGCCCGTTCCTTCGCGAAACTCATGTTTCAGGGGAAGACACATGCTGCTTTGCAATTGCTGTCCGACAAGGGTAAAGGAGGTGTCCTAAGTCTCGATAGCTCTGTTCCCACCAAAGATGCTGATCCCTGCACTGTCAAGGATGTTCTCAGGAGCAAGCACCCTCTCAGTCAGCCTGCGGACCCTGGTACGCTTATTCCAGGTGTACCTCCAGAGGTTCACCCAGTCGTTTTTGACCCAATCAATGCCGGCTTGATCAGGTCCACGTCACTGCATACGAGAGGTGCTGCTGGTCCTTCTGGCCTGGATGCATATGCCTGGAGGAGATTGTGCACCTCTTTCAAGACTGCTTCCCATGCCCTCTGTCATGCTCTGGCCCTCACAGCCAGACGCTTGTGCACCATTCTTCTTGACCCTAGCAGCATCTCCTCTCTCTTGGCTTGTCGGCTCATCGCCTTGGACAAGAACCCTGGCGTGAGGCCCATTGGTATTGGGGAGACTGCTCGGCGTATTATAGCCAAGGCTGTCCTTGCAGTAACCAGACCTGACATCCAAGAGGCTGCTGGTTCTGTCCAGCTCTGTGCTGGCCAGGTTGCTGGTGTTGAATCGGCTGTTCATGCGGTGCGAGACTGCTTCAGGCAGGATGGTACTGAGGCTGTCCTTTTGGTTGATGCCAGCAATGCTTTCAACTCACTAAACCGCAACGTTGCTCTTCGTAACATCCGTCATGTCTGTCCGGCCATCTCTACAATCCTCACCAACACCTACAGGGCTCCGACTGATCTCTTCATAGATGGGGAAAGCTTACTGTCCCAAGAGGGAACTACACAGGGTGATCCCCTCGCGATGCCCATGTATGCCGTGGCCACCATCCCGCTGATTGAAAAGCTCCCGGATACTGCTATGCAAGTGTGGTATGCTGATGATGCTTCAGTATTGCCAGTCTTCGTGTCTGGTGGGATGAACTGGCTGAGCTTGGGCCGAGTTATGGCTATTTTCCAAACTCTGCTAAGACTTGGCTTGTGTCCAAGGAGTCGTGTCTCTCGGATGCTGTTTCTGCCTTTGAGGGCACCAGTGTTAATGTGACCTGCGCTGGGAGACCTCATCTCGGAGCCCCATTGGGCACTCGGGACTACATCGACACGTTTGTGTCCGAGAAGGTGGACCAGTGGTCTGGAGATCTGAAGCTGCTCTCTGCGATTGCCACTACACAGCCTCATGCTGCTTTCGCTGCTTTCAGCCATGGGCTCTTCTGCAAGTGGTCATTCCTCTCTCGGACTACACCTCAGGTCAGTCATCTTTTCCAGGCTCTTGAAACCATCATCAGGTCCGAATTTATCCCATCTTTGACTGGACAGCCACCCCCAAATGACTCCAGCAGGGGCCTTTTTGGACTGCCTGCCAGGTTTGGTGGAATGGGTATCCGTAATCCGGTGACCATGTCTGACCTGGAGTTCTCTGCCTCTAGGAAAATATGTGCACCCTTGGTTGAGCTGATTTTGGAGCGTCGAAATGATTACCCATATGAGTGCCTAGTGGTCCAGTTTACTGCCAAGTCTGCCGTCCAACAGTTACGTCGTGAACAGGCCTCACATTCTGTGGAGGAGCTGAAAGGTAGCCTTTCTGCCACCAGCAGGAGGGCCATGGAGCTTGCTAGTGAGAAGGGGGCTTCTAACTGGCTGACCTCTCTACCCATCGAGGAGTTTGGTTTTTGTTTGCACAAAGGTGCCTTCATGGATGCACTTGCCCTGAGATACGGGTGGTCCCCTTCCAATATTCCTCTCCACTGCGAGTGTGGTGCCATTTTCACAGTAGAGCATGTCCTCTCATGCAAGCGTGGAGGGTTCCCTATCATTCGTCACAACGAAATACGTGATCTCACGGCTACCCTCCTAACTGAAGTCTGCCACGACGTCCTGATAGAGCCGGACCTGCAGCCACTCACAGGTGAAGTCCTGGCCAGAGCTACTGCAGTCAAGACTGATGGTGCTAGGCTCGACATTGCAGTCAATGGGCTCTGGGGTGGCCGGTTTGAGAGGACGTACATGGATGTCAGGGTTTTCAATCCCCATGCTCCTTCAAACAGAGGTTCCAGCATCTCAAACTGTTATCGGAAGCACGAGAATGAGAAAAAACGTGCCTATGAGCAGAGGCTACTAGAGGTGGAGCATTCGACCTTCACACCTCTTGTGTTTTCCGCAACTGGGGGGATGGCCAGGCAAGCAACCACATTTTACAAAAGGCTTGCCTCCATGCTTGCTGAGAAGCGGGATCATTCGTACAGCTCAACACTCTGCTGGGTACGCAGTCGGCTGGCATTTTCATTGTTGCGCTCTGCAATTCAGTGCATCCGTGGTGCTCGCTCTTCCATTGGCCATGCAATCAAGTCCTCCCTTCCCATTGACCTGGTGAACGCTGAGGCACAACTACGCCTGTCGTAACTGACCGATGTAACACCTTTCGCTATCCTTTGTTTTTTTTTGTTTGTTTCTTTGTTACTTGTGACAATGGTGAAAAGCTTTCTTTTTATTAAAAAAAAGAAGAGATTGTTGAATGCGTCCCGCAATATTACGTGGTATTATTACGTC
>QPIL01000039.1 GCA_003666325.1 Methylococcales symbiont of Iophon sp. n. MRB-2018 | reverse complement strand
AACCATCCCACCTTACGAAGACCAGAATAACCGCCGTCCACCTAAAGACTTAACTTTAAAACTGAAGCCATCAAGTTTAGATAAGAACTTGAAAAATTGGAAGGCTGTTACTCAATTATTAGCAGAAAATTATATTTTGGCACCAATAGATCAACATAGAACAACAAAAATAAATATTCAAGAAGGGTTAAAAGACAATGTTAGCCCGCAAAAATACAAGGGCAGAAGCCAAGATACAGAAGAAAGACAGATAACAGAAGAAAGACAGATATTGGCTGATACGCTACACAGAATTTTAGATAGAACGATTATTTTAGACCCTTATAAATTACGCTGGCTTGCCCAAAATAGCGATACGCCAGAAGCAAAAACAGCCAAGAGTTTATTAAATCAACATAGTAATAATCAGGCAGATATTATTGTAGACTTTGCAAAAAAATACTACGCTGAAATAGAAAAAGCCAAGCAAGGATTATGGGCAGATAATGAAAATACCTTATTTTTTAGGTGTGATACCAATCCACCACATAAAGGCAAATTAACGCATAAATTGGTTGGGTATATTTTACGAGATGAATTTAGCATAGAACGAGTAAGTGAATTTAGAAAAGAATGCTGGGATATAAAAATAAAAGGCAATTCAACCACTAAAAGCCTTGCTGGGAAAATTGAAGATACTCGTAAAGAGTATGGCAATGGTTTTAATTATATTGTGCAAACGATTAAAAAACACCAATGGGTTAGAAGTAATGAAAGCCCCACGCAAGAGCAGATTAATAGATGGGATAAATACGAAAACGACCATCAGGATGTTGTTCGGGCTATTGAAAGCACAAAATTGGTAGCAGAAAAAATTAATGATTTTTTAAATACTGATAATCAAGAAAAGTACAATAATCCCTATAGCATCGCCCAACTTTATAACCATTTGGAAGGTGAAATTACAGGTTTTAGTAAAACTGATAAATTCAATACCGAGGAAAACGCATGGCGTGATAAGGAGCAATCTACTGAAATTTTGAATAAAGCAGACGAAGTAATAAAAGTAACAAAATCCAATGCGGTGCGTTTAACAGCTGATAGCATTCGCCCATTTGATGGTTTGTTGGATAGAATTATCAGCCGTCAAGCCATTGAAATTACACGGGCAAAAATCGCCCAAATTGAAAGCCTAAATATTGATAAAAACGATACTTTATTTGTGCCAATTTTTATGGAACAAAATCGTTTTTCATTTGAACAAAGTTTGCACGATATTAAAGGTGCAAAAAATGTTAAAGACAAAGCCAAGAAACGCGTAGCAAAAGGATTAGAAAAACAAAATGAACAATGGCAGGACAAAGATAACAGAGTTAAGAAAAACACCATTTGCCCTTACACTTACACAGGCGAGCAAATTGGCAAAGGCGAGATTGACCATATCATCCCACAAAGTCAATCTAAGAGAAATCAAGATGTGGTATTTAATTCAGAAGCCAATTTAATCTATTGTTCAGGCACAGGCAATCATCAAAAAGGTGATAAACGCTGGATATTTGAACGCCTTAACCCCGGCTATTTAAGCCAAATTTTTGCAAATGAAACAGATGTAAAACAAACAATTATTGCTTTTGTAAAAGGCTTGGATGCAAACGACCCAATTAGTTTTCATAATTTAGAACCAAGAGAGCAAAATTATCTACGCCACGCTTTATTTATCTCTGAATTAGACGGTTATACTTTTCCTATTCTTAATACTAGATATAAGACTGTCGTGAATGGCACGCAGGGCTATCTCGGCAAAAAAATTAGAGAATTATTGCAAAAAGAATATCCAAATATAGAGGTAAAAACTTATCAAATCCCCGCCCAAGAAGTGAGCCAATTACGCACAGTGCTAGGCGAACATGATGAAAAATTAGCAAAAAAAGTTGATAACCCTGAATTAGATGGTTTTTGGGAAAAATTATCAAAACAAAGCAATTTGAATATAATAACCTTAAAAAAACATCTATTAGATAGCACAACAATAATATCTGAAAAGAAATCTAAAGAAAATACGGAAATTGAAAAATTGAAAGACATTGATTTAAAAGATTATTTTGGAAAAAAAATAAAAATATCAAAACCACAAGGGGCATTTTCTCATGTAGTGGATGCGGCTTTGGTTTTAGCCGCCGCCTTACAAAATCCAAAAATTGCTGAGGAATTAACCACAACCAATGTGGCAGAATTAAGTGAAAAAGGAGAGTGGTTAAAAAATTTATTGCCTACCAATATTGATGTTCAACATATAAAACGTAAACCAAAATACCGTAAAAATTTAGAATCAACACAGATATTTAAAGATGGCTTGTATGGTGAACGGTTTATGCCGATTTTGTTAGATGATAAAAAACTATATTATGGTTTTGCACTAGATAATTGTCATGAAATAGAGTCATTAAAGGAACCTAAAAAAACCGTTAAGGATTTTGATAAAAAACTGCAAATTGCTAAACAAAAACAACAAATTAAGCATAATGAATTTTTTGATTTACTAAAACCATTTTTATACACAGGTAAGAAAAATAGTAAAAAACCTGTATCAGGTGATTTATCGGATAATTGGCAATATCAATATCTGTCTATTGACAAAACCAAAGCCCTAGATCATTTACAAAAATGTGCTAAAGAAGTTTGTAACGAGATTGAAATTAAGCAAGCACAGCAATTAGAAAACCTGCGTTACAGCGTTGAGAAAAAGAAAATTAAAGATGTTTTGCTTATTGGGCAGGGCAAAAAAACATTTATTAGTGAATTAGATGCTAAAAAATTTACTGTTTCAGGACTAACATTACCAGCTAAACTTCAGTGGGAGGCATTGATTAATTATCCAATTATGTCTTATGCCAATAATGAAACCAAATTAAAAGCCTGTTTTGGAAAGTCTGAGCAAGTAGAGATTGACAATGAAGAAAAATTAAAAGTGTTAGAAAACAGCACATTATTAAAAAAATCTTTTGGCATTGAATTTAAAACAACAACAGATTTAATTCCTCAAGAAAGTTGGAACAAACTATTCCAAGAATTTTTCCACACCGATAA
>QPIL01000040.1 GCA_003666325.1 Methylococcales symbiont of Iophon sp. n. MRB-2018 | reverse complement strand
ATTTGAGTTTTAAAGGGGTGGGTAGACCTAAAAAAGGGTAGCGTCCCCTTATTTCAAAAAAGGGTAGCGTCCCCTTATTTCTTAACAAAAAAGACTGTGGCAAACAAATCATGGCGTGTTATGTTGATGTGTTTGGCAATGATTTTAAAGAAGTTTTTAAGATAGAAAAATGACAACAGTTAGCCAACAAAATTTGACTGAATTACAGGAATTGGCACCAAAACGGATTTATTTGCCGACTGCCAATGTTTTAAAAAAAGGTGATGATAACTCAAGATATTATGGGGCATTAAATTTTCCATTTAAAGAAACAGTGCAAACAATTTTTGAAAAAGATACTGGGTTAAATTTGTTTGATAATAACAGTGATATTTACAACCAAACTTCTGTTTGGTATTCAATCAAAAACCAAGACGAATTTGACAAGATAGAAAAATGGATTGATGCACAAGGCACAACGGTTTTTATCCGTAGTTTGTTACCGTCTTGCATTGCTTTGGATGTCAATGTTGATTATGCGAATGAAGTAAAAACTAAAATTGGTGACTTAGAATACAAGGCGAAGAACAATCAAAACCAAGATGCCATTGATGATTTGGTTGATTTGCTTTGCTCTAAAATACAATTAAACCAAGAAGAGTATTATCTTGCTGCTGTGCCAGCAAATAAAGATAAAGGCTTTGATTTGCCAACATTACTGGTTGCAAAAATTGCCGAAAAATTGGGCTGTCGTGATATAACAGACCATTTTCAATATCAAAATTCAAAACAGGCATTAAAATCAGTGGGTATTGGTGATAAATGGCAAGAATTAGAACGGGCTAATTTACAATTTGAACAGCATATATTAGACAATAAACCTATAATACTGATAGATGACAAATATCAATCTGGCACAACCTTGCATTATGTCGCAAGCAAGTTAAATGAGGCTGAATTTAATACAGTGTACGGCTTAGTAATTGTTAAAACAATCAAAGAGATGATAACCAATAAACCCATAAAAATAGAACAGGATAATCCACTTTACCCCCAAAATATTGCTAATTTTTTTAAAAAACCGCTTAGTTTGTCGGTACTCGGTAATATTAATTTGTTGAAAAACAATGCAGTTGGATTTTGCGGCTCCAGAAAAGTCAGCGATAAAGGCATAAGCGCCAGTCATAACTGCGTCAATGTACTAACACACAAACATAATAATGTTGTCATCGTTTCAGGCAATGCCAATGGTGTTGATTTGGAAGTGCATTATATGGCGTTAAAACAAGGGGCAAACACAATACTAGTTTTGCCAGAGGGTATCAACCACTTTAAAATTAAACGCAAATTACAAGCAGTATGGGACTGGGAGCGCGCATTGGTTATTAGCCAGTTTGATGATAATGCAAATTGGCAAGTATGGCAGGCGATGACACGCAATAACTTAATTTTATCGCTATCAAAAGCAATGGTTGTGGTGGAGGCAGGGGAAAAAGGTGGCACTAAAGCAGCCGCAGATTCTGCCATTAAACATAACACGCCACTTTTTGTGATAGATTATCAGCATAATCCCGCAGGCAATGAATTATTAAAAAATCAGACGGCTCAACTTATCCGCAAAAATAAAAATACTGGCGAGGCAAATACTGCAAATTTAGAAAGTGTGGTCTTTTAAGTTGTTATTATGGAAGAAATAAAACAATACAAAAACCAGTAATTTAGTTTTACAAGTTAATAAAAATTACGACCAAGAAGAATTGCCACTTGATGAATGGGACAGATATTTAGATATACTTTGTGCTAATCGTCCTTATCAAACAAAAGCCATCAAGCGAGCGATTATTTTTTTGGCATCTGGGCAATGCAATACTATTGCTGATTTAATAAAAGAAAATCTAAATGATAATAAACAAATAAATATCAAGGGGTCAGAGTAATTGATTTTATGATAAACGCCTAACTTTCAAACACTCACTACCTCATGCCAAGAAGGCCTAGAATTATTGTTGCTGGCGAACCTCATCACCTTATACAAAGAGGCAATAACAGACAAGACATCTTTACTCAAGAAGCGGACTATATCTTCTACTTAGAAACGCTAAAGCAAGGTTGTCTTAAATACCACTGTCAATTACATGCCTATGTATTGATGACCAACCATGTACATCTTTTAATTACCCCAATGCAAGAATCTAGCATTAGCGCACTGATGCAATATATAGGTCGGATTTATGTGCGCTACTTTAATGTTTTATACAAAAGAACAGGCACATTATTTGAGGCTAGGTTTAAGTCAAGCGTCATAGACTCCGAGGTGTATTTATTGATTTGTCATGCCTACATTGAGCTTAATCCGGTTAGAGCAAATAGGGTTAAATTTGCCCAAGATCACCCCTATTCAAGCTATACCAATAATGCACTAGGACAAGATGATGACTTGCTGACACCACATATGCTGTATTTGGAGTTAGGTTTTAACAAGTCTGAGCGATTAAAGCAATATAAAAGCATCATTGATGATGCTTTAGCGATTAAAACGATTAATGTTATTAGAAATGCAACCAACAAAGGGCTGGTATTAGGTGATCAAGGATTTTTACAAAAAATTGAAAAGCAAATTAAACGGAAAATTCAGTTTTTTACAAGGGGTGGGGATAGAAAATCAGAGCGGTTTAGAAATCAATTACTCTGACCCCTTGATACTTCTTTAGGCTTGTTGTAAAGTAAGCAACCTAAAAATATGTGTAAGTATTTATAGTATAAAAAATGATAAGTTTGGTGCGGTTTGTTTTTAGAAAGAGGTGTCCGTTCTTTTTGGTGTAGCTGTTGTTAGCTAACAACAAATGATGCGTTATTTTGTTATATCATTAGATATTAAGTGAAAAATGTATTGTTAAGATATTTGCTTTTAGTAATTTATAATTTTAAGAAAACAGACTTGAATTCGCCAGGCGGATACAATAAAAACATATAAAAACCAATTAAATACAGTGATTTATATTATTTTGGTGCGATGTTTTGCACCAAAATAGATCGGGTTTTAACGCTGCTTATCCCTGAGCTTAGTTTTGTCCATATCTGACTTGTTGGCATAGATTATGCTTTTTTCCATAATGTAACTAAATTATTG
>QPIL01000041.1 GCA_003666325.1 Methylococcales symbiont of Iophon sp. n. MRB-2018 | reverse complement strand
TGCTGACCGCCAAGGATGGTGGAAATGCAGTAAGATTGTCTGGAACAATCTCTGCTGACCGCCAAGGATGGTGGAAATGCAGTAAGATTGTCTGGAACAATCTCTGCCCACGCACCAGAACTAAAGACTCAGGACTAAAGTAACTGGAACCTCTATTACTACACGTCATTCCCGAAGTCTGTTATCGGGAGTCTCGTTTTAAACATCTGGATTTCTGCTTAGAACATGCAGGAATGACGGAGGGAGTGAAGCGGATCTTATACCCTATTCAACAAATAACTCTGAATAAAAAAGGTTTAGTTGCTCTGTGTTTGAGGTTGATTTTGTTAGTATTTTTTATCAGCAAAACGACCAATAAATAGGTATTATTTTACCAAATACTGGTTTATTTGTCTATGGTTTTTGTTTGTTTTATTATTATAAATCAAGTTGTTATGGTGTTTTTAAGGGTTGACTACTTAATGTTAAGACTTCTCAATACCTTCCTGCTAAGACATTGAGAACCTACCATCCTAACTATTTGTGACGAAATGGTTTTTATTCATATTTAGAGGATATAGTTAATTTTATAAAAAGCTAAGCAGTGCTTCCAGCCGACCGTAAAAAGCGTCACTTTTTTTGCTAAGGCAAAAGCACCACTTTTGGTTGCTGGTGATTTGGGCGTTAGACTCAAAAATACCATGGTAAAATATTTTTCTCGTTCCCGCGTGAGAACACATACGGACATGAGCAGAAGCAAAAGGTTTGGGTATAATGGTAAGATACGCATTCCCACGCAGGAGCGTGGGAATGTGATAAATAGATTTTTTACAGCCTCGTTAGAGGTATTTGGATAAATATAATGAAAATAATATTAATGGGTTTATTAGTGTTTGCCTTTCAAGCACACGCAGAAATGCAACTTAGGCACGGATTTCACATAAGCGGATCTTTGGATAATTCCAGTGCTGATGTTAGCGGGAAGCATCAAGATTTTGCTGCATTCATTGGGACTAATCCTGAAGCTATTACAGAAGAAAATGCTACAGTTGATGGAAAAATATCCAGCGCGTTCTCTTTTGGTTACAATCTAAGATATGTGCCAGAAGTAGGTTTTGGCTGTGAGTTTGGCGTATATTTAAGCAGGATAAATATACCAAAACAAGATGCAGCACTGATTCATGATGACGGCACTGCTTTTCGAGCAAATACATTAACAGGCCCTGTAAATGTAGTGGTTGATTCCCCCTCTTCTTATATAGGAGTTGTCAATTTATATGCTGGCGGCTTGTATAACTTTGTAAAAATAGCAGATAATTATACGCCTTATATAGGTGCTGGTTATGCTAGAGTAATTGGGAATTGGCACAATTCTTATTATCGTGGCACACCCGGGGACGACCCTAGATATGGTACAGAAGGAAAGACCAAAGTAGATGGGCACTATATCAGTGTCAAAGCGGGTATTAACCTTAGTGAACATTATAATTTGGAAGTAGAATACGCTAGATATAATTTACACGCTGATTCTTTTAGAAGTTTTAATATTAACGGTGCAGATGCTGAATTTAGCAAAACTTCGTTGAATTTTGTCTATAGTTTTTAAGGCTTGTAAACACAGACTGTTTGCCCTTAAATAATTAGGGCTAGAAAAATCAAAACAATTTTCTCGTTTCCACGCTCCCGCGTGGGGCTGAGGTATTAGGGTCAGCAAAATCAAAAAGACAAGGGCTTGGTCTTTATTTTTGCACAACCGCATAACAAGGCACTGCACTTAACCGCCAAAAGCGCCGTTTCGCTACGCTCTGCTTTTTCTGGCAGGTGAGTAGGTGTTAGCTTAAAAGTACTATTGTAAAATATTTAATTACAAATCATAATAAAGGGTTTTATTTTATGGAAAGATCATGGATTCTATAGTAGACGCTAAGGTTCAAGAGTTATGGAGCAATGTAGTTATTTCGTGTAATAAAGTTTTATCTCATGCTGAACTGTATGGCTTTCAATTAATGGATCTCCCCAACCCTAATGTTCGGCAGATTGCTAAAGCCTTTGATACCATTGTTATCCCTTTGTTGGATGAGCTTGCAAGAGATTATGAACTCTCACCAGAGAGTGGGATGAAAATGGCAAGTATCAAAACCTATACTTTGCATTTAAGAGCGATAACAATAGCAATAGATAAAGATGATATAGTCGCATTTAACAAAAATGTAGATTTACTAATGTCTGAATCCATGTTATATTAAAAGAGTAATATGTTTTGCTTAACACAATATTTTGAAGTAGTAAAGGATAATAATCATGAGTGATAAAGAAGCGATACAAAAACTTAGTACGCTAATTGAGTTCTTTAAAAATTATAATACAATGCTCTCAGTCATGGAAGAAAACATAAAAGCAGAGAAAGAAATTCCGTTGGTGGCATAATTTTTAATAAATATTAAAAGCCCACAATCTAGTGGGCTTTTTTATGCCTGCCCATATAGAAAATGCACAACAAAAGTATCCACTTAACCGCCAAAAGCGCCGTTTCGCTACTGATCTGGAAATCGGCGTAGGGGAAGTTTTTTCGGAAACAATAGCGGCAATTAATGGCACAACTGCCTGTGGCAATCAAAAGCACACGGTTTTGGTATAGAATAAATCCACAAATTTTTAGAAAATCACCCGATATGTTTCGAGCTGAACTTTTAAAAATCATAGTACAACGTGGTGAAACTTAACAATTAATTCTAATTTCGACAAGTTTCTTGTACAATACATTGTAACTCGTGGCGGTACCCGATGCCATGATTAACAATCAGCACATATTTTTAGATGTGGGATTACCCCGTGTTTCGTTTAATCAATAATTGGAGAATGTCAATGCTTTTTAGTACAAACCGCCCACAGAAATACATATCGTTTGTAGTGGTGGGCTTATTATTAGCATTCCTGTTATCCATACAAGTGGCACAGGCGCAGACGCCGACCAACGACGAACTCGACACTCGTATCGATACCGAACGAGATGCAAGAGCCACCGCGGACACCGCTCTCGAAACTGCGGACACCGCTCTCGGTACTCGTATCGATACCGAACGAGATGAAAGAGCCGATGCGGACACCGCTCTCGGTACTCGTATCGATACCGAACGAGATGAAAGAGCCGATGCGGACACCACCGAACAAAATGCAAGAGCCGAGGCGGACACCGCTCTCGAAACTGCGGACACCGCTCTCGGTACTCGTATCGATACCGAACGAGATGA
>QPIL01000042.1 GCA_003666325.1 Methylococcales symbiont of Iophon sp. n. MRB-2018 | reverse complement strand
AAGTGAATTGTTCATGTACTATGCCCATTATTGGCTACCATGTAAAGGGTGACATGTAAAAAAGACGTGTAAAGGGTGACATGTAAAGGGGGGACATGTAAGGGGTGAGCAAAACATTAATGGACATAATTATGTGCAAACATGAAAATGAGCAAATTTATTGGGCTATGGAATGATACTATAAATTATAGGATCATAGCCCAGTTGCTTATCGTTGTTTATTTACACCCGCTGAAAGACCACCTACCTTGGCAGGAGCGTTATGCAAAACACCCTCAAACAATCAACACAGAAAGTGCCTGTAATATAAATCTATCACTTAGCGTGGTTACACTCGATTACGTCATGCTTAATCTTGTGGCCCGTTTTGCTGGGAAAAGCCCGGGTAAGTTCTCTCTGTGTTTGCTGCTTCTCTGTGCCGTCTATCACACTGCTTGGCTATTATAAGAGGTAAGCTGCCAAATGCTAGCCCCTACTAACAAGGAAAAAGAGTCTAGGAAGCCCAGTGGGGTAGCCTGTTTGCTAATAAGCAATAGCATGGCTGTTAGCTAGCTTAGCTGCCAAAAGCAGTGGACCTAGAGTGAACTACTTTGACTTAGTGTGTTACTATGCTAGCCCAGCATGTATACTTACTCTAAAACCCCAGAGTCTTCACTAATCCTCTTTATACTTCAGTTTTAGGTAGAAAACAGTCCCATACACCCAGCCCAAGTCAAATTTAGATAAATAGTGTGTTGTTGAGCTTGTACTAGCTCTGTCACATCATGCTGTACTTAGATGGTTCATTTTGTTTTGTTTAGGACCCTTGGAATCATGGAGAAAGGCGGTATTCCTGTTATTCTCCAGGCCATGGCCCACTGTGTCAAGATCTGTGTCCACTTCAGAGTCTGGATGAAAGGTGTACATCAGGGAGCTCCTTCCTTGCCCTTCCAAGCCCTTGTTGCCCCTGTAGCTAGCTGATATAGCATAGTTTTTGCAGTGTGAATAATCCGTTGCTAAGCAACCTTCCCGCCATTATTGATAATTTTTACCGCGCTTTGTAAATTACATCGTTCACGCCCTCCGCAATTGAATTAACAAGTCAGGGCACGGAGTGAGAATTTTAGGTCCTTGTCTTTAAACCGGGCGCTTGCCCGCTTTAAAAGGCTTCCACCCACTCAAATTTGGCCTGCAGATAGCCCAAGAGTTGTAGGGTCAGTGTATATTGTGGCCAACCATAATGTCAATAATCATGAAGCATGCGGCGGCTCGGCGCATGCTTCATGATTATTGACATTGCACATGCTTCATGATTATTGATTAATGAGCAGTCATTTTCAATTATCAATTATTTAATTTTCAAAAACACAAGGTTGACCCTTTACCCGCTGTGTGTTCCAGTGCAGAACATCTTTTCTACTGTAGGTAAGTAGCTATAGATAATGATCTGTACATAGGGCTAGGGCCTAACCATACTGTTAATTAAGCTTACTTGATAGCGTTGGAGTTGGGTGAGCAGGTAGGCCTAGAACACACATCCAACTCAATGTCTCATTGGCCCAAAGCTCCCAAGGCATCTATGCACTTTTATTCCTATGGAAGGTGTTACTGTGAGTTAGTCTCACTACCTCCATCCCTCCATCCTCATTCCAGGTGTTGCATTTTGGCGCTTAAATTGATAGATCAACATTATCTACACTGACAACAGGCACCCCAATAACCTCTGGATAAACAAGTTTTGATGCCGCAAATCTCAACTTCCCTATTGTGGTGATTGCTCCACTGGAAGAGAATAGCTAACCTCTTGTCCTTTATTCCTGTATATTATTATTTTCTCTTTTGCTATGATGTTATCTGCACTAAGGTTAGCTGGCAGACATAGCTAATCTGTGTACATCACCACTGGTGTGCGTGCATGTATGCACCATGGACCAGTGGACACATGCAGGTCTATATAGAGAGTCTCTCTACACTACAGACAAGCATTATAGGATGAACGGGAAGACACATGGATTGTGCTGGAAGAAAAATGTGTGGCTATGCCACTTGAGGATGTTGGGTCTGATGTTCACTAGGTTTGTCTGTTGAGTAGCTATACATACTTTATAGGAGTGGCTGAAAGATTAGTAGATACGTACCCATCTCTGTGGAAGCTAAATGCAGGTGTATTCACTGCTTCAGTATTGTTGTTTGTATTGGCTGTTATCATGAGGGAGGTTGTCTGCCTCTTTAGTGGCACACCGACAGCATAAGTGAGTGAAATGGAGACAGTGCATGCTAAGTTCGACCTAATTTTCTCCATCCACTTCCCAATAGCATGACCTTTGTGGCATTCTATGAGAATTTCAAGCAGTATAATATTAAAGCCTAAAGCTACTTTCTAGCGTACTCCTGCATGATATTCCACTAAAGCCTAAGGGGCCCAAAAGAAGGCAATTTCAATGCTCATACAAATTCGATAAACACGACCTAAAAGCGCCTAAGCAACCTAAAAGCAATCAGTGCCTTAGCTATGTAGAGGTTGTCCGCATTTCAGAGAATCCGTTATGGTGTGAGTGTAGTTATAGTCTTGTCAGTGTATAGCTATACAACCTAGTGATGCACATTATCAGCATGCACTTAGCTAGCTATTATACACATTCCTGCATCCACTGGTGCCCTATAGCTATACTGGTAATAGGCCTAGCTAATAATTAGTGCTGGTGTTCAAACACTAGCTAGTCATTGAGTACTATATCCACTGGCGCAGCCCGGCGATGTAGCATAGTCACTGGAGCACTATAGCATGCACTGGCCATGGTGCTACATAGACGGTTATGTATATAGCATGCACCAGTACTGCACTCGGACCTGGGTTGTAATGTAGTCACTGCAAGGGTGTATATATACAACTTTTTTCAACTGGGTAGGCTATTCGATCACTGAGCACCAAACAGGGGTCTAAAGATCCTGTCATAGTCCCCTACGTATATCAGCTTTGTCCCCAAAGCTCCCCTGACTTGAGCAATGCTCTATTCTTTGGTCAAAAGGCTGACTTTGCATGATCGGTGTATATGTTACTTTGTACACAATAATTAAAGAAAACTACCTCCAAAGACATAATCTGGGCTGTGTCCCCAAATTTGACGCTTATGGTCTACTAAAGACCCTAGCTGTCATGTCATGTCAGAAAGGGGGGGGGGGGACTAAAAGCCCCCCACATACACACACCCTTGCACTGGACCTGGGTTGTGATGTTATTGATGTAGCTATAGTCAGTGGTGCACTGGGGCTGGGTCGATGTTATTGGTCACTGCACTAGGCCTGGGTCGTGATATAGTCACTGGTGCACTGGGCCTGGGTCGTGACTGGTATGGTGCACTGGGCCTGGGTAGTCACTGGTGCACTGGGCCTGGGTCGTGATGTAGTCACTGGTGCACTGGGCCT
>QPIL01000043.1 GCA_003666325.1 Methylococcales symbiont of Iophon sp. n. MRB-2018 | reverse complement strand
ATCTTACTGCATTTCCACCATCCCTGGCGGTCAGCAGAGATTGTTCCAGACAATCTTACTGCATTTCCACCATCCCTGGCGGTCAGCAGAGATTGTTCCAGACAATCTTACTGCATTTCCACCATCCCTGGCGGTCAAACGCACCTTACGGATCTGGTGCGTGGAACGCACCCTACGGATCTGCATTTCCACCATCCTTGGTGGGCAAACGCACCCTACGGATATTCTGGGGATAACCTTAGAAGTAGGGTGCGTTCCACGCACCAGAACTAAAGATTAAAGCTGGGGATAACCCTAAAGCTTGCCTTTTGACAGTATCTGGATTCCTGCATGTTTTAAGCAAGAATCCAGATATTTAAAACGGGTCTATGCCATTTTATGTGGGTACCCGACATTTTATGACTTATTATTGGATAGAAAGTGATCCTTATTAAAATAAGGTAAATTAACAGGGTCGTTTTCCCAGTTTTTAAAAAAACGGTTAATGTCTTTCTTATGCGCTTTTTCAAAACAACGTTGATTAGCATGTTGTTGCATTGCATCAAGATCAATCAGACTGACCTCCTCTTTTTCAATCATAAGATTAGAATTTTTTAAATCACCATGAGAAATTTTTAATGCCTTTAGTGATTGAAAAAGAGTAACAATAGAAGCTGCTATAGATTTTTTTTCTTGATCTGAAGGCGTGTTTTCTTGATACAAGAAATCCCTATAGGTTTTACCGAGAGAATATTCAGTGATGAAATAAGATGTTTTTCTTATTAGACCAAAACGCTTTTCAATAATAGCGATGGGGGCAGGTGTTTTAATATGGTAAAAAGCAAGTAGATTTGCATTATGCCAAGATTTTAGTGCGCGTGATGGGCGTAAAGCACGACTTATAAAATGGATTAAGCCTTTAATGTTATAACGCTTAACTAGCCACTTTTTTTCACCAATAGTGACAATAGAAACCGTACTGGTGTTTCCTTGTTTTAAAAAGACACCGTTATTTATAAATTTATCGGGTGCAGCTAATAATTGTAATAAATCAGCAGAACATTGTTTTCTTACATAAACACAGAGTTGTGACCAGCTTTTATTAGCACAAAACAAGGCACATTCACGCTGGCTTTTAGCCATATAGTCCTGCTTTCTTAAATCCCTTTCTTGGTTTGTTTGAGCGATTAAGTCACTTAATTGCTGTTCATCTGTAGGCCATTGACGATACTCGACATAAGTTTTAAAAGCAGCTTCAATTGTTTTATCATGCGAAGGTGGCAATTGTGCAAATAGCCGGGCCAAGTTGTTACTACTTTGTGTTTTATTGTTTTTATCAAATGAAATAATGTCAGAACCATCTAGTGTGACTATTTTATTTTGAGAAAGAACAAAATTATCTAAATGCAGATCTTTTTGTACAATACCTTTATTGTGATGCTCTGCAATAGTTTTAACAAGCAGAGTAATGATAGCCTTTTGTTCATTGCTGTTCGCTTGATTCCATAGTTCTTGCAAGGGACGTGCATCGCTAATATATTGAAAAAATATAAAGTAAACACTGCCATTACAAGAGCTGCCAGAAAAAAGCACCGAGGCAGTATGAATATTGTTTTTTGATAGTAACTCAATGCCTGCCAGTTCTTTTTTCCAGTGTTTTTTAGCGCGTTTGGCTGAGATAAAAATTTTTGCGAAAACTTGCTTTCCTCGCCAAATGCCCTGGCATGAAATACGTTTTCCTGGGAGGCAACGAGTAATATGAGAGCAAGTAAAGTTTTGTTCAGTCTCCGTATCAATGAGCAGAGAAAAATTTGTTTGTTGCAAGTATTGTATTTTTCTTAATTGGGCTACAGCAATGGACGATGGCATTCTAAGGATTTTTTTGAGCGATTAATTTTTCAGCGACCGACTCAATAAGGTCTGCTGCCACTTCAGGCATACTGTATAAATCTTCTGCCAAACTATATGCAATACAATTTTTAACCCATGTTTCATGTTTGTCAGAAGACAGCATAAACTCAAGTTGTTGGTTAAACTCTTTTTGTTGAAATGGCAGTGGGGTAATACAACCAGCTTGAGCTTGTTTAACATGAAAAGCATAACCGCAGGCCTCTGAGACGATAACAGGCAAGCCAGCAACTATTGCCTCTAAAATCACGGTGCCAGTATTTTCATTATATGCAGGATGGACAAAGAGATCCGCACCGAGTAAAAAACGAGGGACATCATCTCTGCCAAGAAAAATAGTGAGCCTATCTCGCAACCCTAGTTTAGAGGCTAATTTATAAAAAGGCTCTGGATTATCTTTACCCAAAACCATGATCTGTGTTTTCTCAAGAAGTGTTTTTGGTAAAGCAGCAATGCCTTTAAGTGTACGGTCTAAGCCTTTTCCTTTGAATGCTGACCCTATCATCAGAACCACCTTGTCATCCTCTGCAATATTAAATTCTTTTCTCCATTGTTGACGAATTTCAGCGGCATTATCAGGTGCTTTTCTATCAGGGCTAATACCAGGAGGTAGAGAATAAAGACGTTCAGGCTGAGTGTTATAGTGCTCGATAAATTTTTGTTTTTCAATATCAGAAATCATCATTACTTGAGTGGATGATTCTTTGCCGAAAACAGCCCGTTCAAATTTGGCAAAATGGCGGTAGCGGCCTGATAATTTTAATAGGGCGGGTTTTGTTTTGGCAACATAACAAGGGTCTGCTGCATAATAAAGATCAAGAAAGGGCATTTTATTAAAGCCGATCACCGCATCATAGTGTTTGCTATTAAAAATTAGTGAGAGAGCTTTTAAAAAGTATTTGTTTCTTCCATGATTAGTCCAATGCTTGATAGCGATAATATGGATATTATAATCTTCTGGCCGGAGCCCTTCCCAGCTCATGGTGTAGACATCAATACTATGTCCGCGGTTATGGCATATTCTGGATATTCTAAGAAAATCGCGTTGCAGACCACCAAAAGGGAAGAATTTATATAAACAAAAAGCTAACTTCATAGAAGAGGATTAAAATACAGAAAATAATAGTGAGAAAGAGCTATTTAAGGATTAAATTTAGTTTTTCAAACTTTAAAATACCATTTATGAAGTATATGGGATAGTGTAGAGTGGTGCAATAAAATTTGCTGATGTATCAATTAAGCAGTCAATCCTTAAAAACACAACAACCATTTGATTTATAACAATAAATTAAACAAAAACCATAGGCAAAATAAGAAGTATTTGGTAAAATAACGGCTATTTCTTGGTCGTTTTGCTGATAAAACATACTAACAAAATCAACCCCAAACACAGAGCAACTAAACCCCTTTCATTCAGAGTTATTTGTTGAATAGGGTATAAGATCCGCTTCACTCCCTCCGTGTCAAGTTTCACCACGTTGTACCATGATTTTTTAAAAGTTCAGCTCGAAACATATCGGGTGGTTTTCTAAAAATTTGTGGATTTATTCTATACCAACATTGGACGGCTTCAAAGGGCGTTCTAAC
>QPIL01000044.1 GCA_003666325.1 Methylococcales symbiont of Iophon sp. n. MRB-2018 | reverse complement strand
CGGTTCACAGGGACAATGCGATAAGCATCCTTGATGTCCAACTTGGCCAGCTGAGTGTCTCTACCTAACTGTCTAACAATATCCACTGCCTCGTCCACCGATGCATACCGCAGTGAACACAGGTTTTGAGATATGCCATCATTGACACTACCACCCGCCGGGTGGGAAAGATCGACTATCAATCGGAACTTTTCTGGTGTGGCTTTGGAACCAAACCCATGGGGCTGATGTGAACTCCTGGGATGAGGTGTGCTGGGAGCGGGCCCAGTAACCTACCGGCCTTGACTTCACTGGCAATTCGCTCATCCACCACCGCCTCGTTGATAAGGGATGAAAGGTGATTTGAACCACGAGCAAGCAGCTGTGAGTGGTGGTCAAAACCAATACGAAAACCATACCTCACACGAGCCAGTGGTGATGAGTATTACTAGTACTGTTCCATATCCAACAGGGTGAGACAGCTAGGCTTTCAGTAGACAAGCAGATGACCCTCATCAACCTTTCTAAACATGACCAAGATGCTATGTCAGAATCACACTACCACCCCACTCGAGGAAACACCCAGTCACATGATTTCCAGCATTTTCTATAGCTTTTTTCTCCCCACTTCATTAACTCTTTAGGGCCTATAGCGTGAATAGCCGTCTGCGCACGCAATGCGGTTAAGGGTGCTCGCAAACCCCCCGCCCACGCATAGTTGCTAGGGGGCTCAAACTCGAGAGCAGTTTGTGCCAGCAACACAAAACACCCGCTTTTTTTGGAATACTGTAAGACTACTACACACGCCAAATTTGGAGAAAAAATGATGATTTATGTACAAGATACAATATGAACACTTAACAGTCATAAAACTTCTACAGGGCTGGACTAATCAGGCTGATTCTTGCCACGTACACTTTATTCTTCCGCCTCCAAAACATAACGTTGAGTTTTCCCCTGAAACAGCCCTACTTTTCCTGCAACTTGCACCAGAGTATGCCCCAAGGAGCTTTACAAACAAACCTCGAGCAGCTGCCAACGAAAACGCAACGTTACAGGTCGCACCTTACCTACCAGAAGTTGCATGCCAAAAATGGGCAGGGCCTGATGCCTAATTCCAAAGAAGTACTAATTTTTATTATCAAAAGTGTCGTAAGACTTTACTGTAAAATTGCCTGTGGCCGGAACTAATTATTAGTGCGTGTGTATTCTAATTAAGTGAAATTGTTTGAGATCGTCGTGCACGTGCATGCTGTGCTGCTTCGAGCTTCACAAATGATGCCTTGCTGGACCTTAAAAGCTTCCAGAGCTTGGCTTGAAGAGCCTTACTGTTGATCCCCTTCGCCTTCAGAGCCCTGGAGAAGCCACCCTCACCCTCTGCTGACAAACTAATTTTCATCAGCCCAGCATAAGTTAGTCCAACCGTGTCAATTTTCTTGGCCTGACAAGCTGTGACACTGGGCTTGCCCAATGACCGGATGATGGAAGTGGTCCTCTGATGTTTGGCCTTCTGTTCACCCCATAACTTCAGCTGCTGGCTGGGAGACCGGATTTGGAGCTTGGCCAAGCAGTGCTTCAGGGAAGGGTGAGTAAGCACCTCCTTCATGGCTCTCACATCAGCTAGAGCCCTATGAGCTCCTGTGTTAGAGTATCTATAATACTCTAGGAGTATGTAACAATGGTATATTATAACCTGATAGGCCAGATTTGATCATGTGTTTGTACAGCACCCCTATTCCCAGTTTTGTTCCAATCAGAGCCTTATCTCCATATTTTTGCATCTATGTACGTATCTACTACATTGAAATGGGATCATATGTACTTTCTACATACCTTCCGCAGCACTGGCAGCGAATCACAGAAGTGGACGTTGTGCCTATAAAAAGTGGCGACATCAAGTACCTTTGGACGGCGTTCCACTTCAGCAAGAAGAATAGGGAAGTCAAATGAGTACCCGTTGTGAGCGACAAGAACTATTGGTTAGCTATTCAATGAAAATCCTGTAACAATGTCAGAAGTTTCCTACCTGGGAAGTGGGGATTTCCAGTAGCAGTGCTTATGTCTAAGGTGGTGGTGACAAGCCAGTCAACAAATATTGGGAAGATCACTGAAAGAGGCCTCTCACTTCTGATCATGGTTGGTGTGATATTGGTAAGCTTGGTAACTATACAAATAATCACACAATCACTGTGCAATTGTTGTGTATCAATAGCTACCTGGCTTTGGAATGCGCCGTGATGTCTTCACTAGACTGGAGAAGGTAGCATTGCTGTAAGAGACAGGGCACTCCAGAACCTCAGCTGCTATCTCTATGATGTGGTCATGGTAGATGCTGAGTCCCGTCGTCTCGCAGTCGAACAAAACCAGCAGAGGGTGTGCATTACCACTGCTAGTCGCACACTGGTCATCAACTTCCTCCACATGCAGGTCAGCATCTGCCATGACATCAGCTAGAAATGCATTCATACTAACTTCATCCTCCATTTCCCCCTCCATTTCCCCCTGACCATACTCCGCCACAATATTCCCAGACCCCTGTAATGCCTCCATGTAGCTCTTCTCCTTGTCATGCCGAGTTCTCTTCGCCATCTTCTGCAAGTTTCTATGGAGACATTGAAATGGATATGGGGTCGTGAATGCACCAATTTTATACCGTGTGTGGAGTTTCTGCTTGGTGGACCTTTTCACGCAATTCTTCTCCCAATCTCCCTGAGCATGCACAATAGAATTGACAGCATCAACCGGGATGTCTACACCCATGCGGACAAGAACCAATGCCTTCCACACAGGACCCAGGTTCTGTAAGTGTATTTATTTTAATCATACTATAATTTATGTGTTGCAATTTGCAACTGCTTACTTTGTGGCAGATAGCCATGTTGGTTTTGCACACATAGTGTACATGGCCCAAGTCGGTTCTCTTGCCCCTGTACATAAGTGCCAGCCCATGAAATCCCTCTACTGTGTTGGTTGTTAGTCTCCCATGGTCTGACACATAATCCTGAGGCCTAGCAGCTATATCCTCAAGGAGGGCTTTGAAGGGCTCTGTCTGGGCCATACAAGTCAACTTGGGCTTGCACCTGTCATTCTGTTAATTAATTAAGTACATTATTGATGTGTTGAATAATTAGAATTTAGTACCTTTTCATGTTCACACCAGGAGGATGAGTGGTCATCAGTGCAATAATGGGGATAAAAATTCAGCACACCTTCAGCAAAGTCACTGTAAGGGTCCTCAGAGCTCTCGATCCTGTCCGAGGAAATCACCCTATTCAAGGCTCTCTTGCAGCTCCCCATGAATGCATCATCAATACGCTTACACTTTCCCAAACTGAGTGCTCGACACTAGATATAAGGTGGTATGAGATGTACCCACCCATGTATCCATACCTACGTCACCCATGTGCTCCTACCCACCTACGTCACCCATGTGTCCATACCTATGTACCCACCTACGTCACCCATGTGCCCATACCTACGTCACCCACCTACGTCACCCATGTGTCCATACCTATGTCACCCCTGTGTCCATAC
>QPIL01000045.1 GCA_003666325.1 Methylococcales symbiont of Iophon sp. n. MRB-2018 | reverse complement strand
TGAGACGGTTTGGCTGACACAGACCCAAATTGCTACGCTTTTTGCTAAGGCGGTTTCTACAATTAATGAGCATATTAAAAATATTTATTTAGAAAAAGAACTATTGCAGCAACAAACAATGCTGAAATTCGGAAATTCCGAATTTCAGCAAAAGGCACCTAATCATTACAACTGAAAGGGCAAATATTGCAACTGACAGCTTATGGATTATTATTACAAGAAAAATATGATTTACCGTGCCAAATAGGTTTTATCTTATATGAGAATAAAGGCAAAACCCACCAGATTAATTTTGATGAAAATCGCATCCAACAAGTGATAATAATTAGAGATAAAATCTTATCTGATTTAGACAATTCCTATATGCCAGATAGCCCTGCAACCCCAGCACAATGCACACAATGTGAGTATTTAAACTATTGTAATGATCGGTAAATGGTATAATATTCCCATTCAATTAGACAATAAAAAACCCGACATGCGCAAATGGCAGAAAGTCGGGTCAAAATTTATTTTAGATGATTTCAGTGCATCGCTTATTTAGGTTATGCTCTGCTGGCACTAGGTGAAAATTATAACAAAAAACTTCGCAAAATTTAACACTTTTTAATATTTTTATGAACTTCGTAAAAACATCGATCTTTCAACAGTTAAAATCCTTATTACATAAGGGCTTTAAGCCAGACCAGCAGAGCATAACCTAATAAACCAGCAACTGAAACTCGACGCTGCAGTCATAGATGCTGCGTTATTTGTTCCAGCAGAGCATAACCTAATAAACCAGCAACTGAAACATTGGAATACTGCAAAAAGACAGCGAAGACTAGACGCCAGCAGAGCATAACCTAATAAACCAGCAACTGAAACGGACATCACAGATGTTCCATACGCGGAAAGAGAACCCAGCAGAGCATAACCTAATAAACCAGCAACTGAAACATGGACTCTGAGGGATTATATTCTTGCCATTTGTTTCCAGCAGAGCATAACCTAATAAACCAGCAACTGAAACGAAAGTATTTTTTTTAAATTTTTGATTTTTATTTCCAGCAGAGCATAACCTAATAAACCAGCAACTGAAACATTTGTCAAACAGAAGCAGGCGAAGCAGAAGAGTCCCAGCAGAGCATAACCTAATAAACCAGCAACTGAAACCACTATTTTAATACTCTTCTGTGTTATTTTTGACCAGCAGAGCATAACCTAATAAACCAGCAACTGAAACGGGATTGTCTTTAAAATTAGATTTTACTATTATCCAGCAGAGCATAACCTAATAAACCAGCAACTGAAACTTATAGGAATTTTGTATAAATTCCCGACTACCGCCAGCAGAGCATAACCTAATAAACCAGCAACTGAAACATTTCTTCATATTTTTTCCAAGCGAACACAGGAACCAGCAGAGCATAACCTAATAAACCAGCAACTGAAACTGTCATAGTACATTTACAAATTGTTGGTATAGTTCCCAGCAGAGCATAACCTAATAAACCAGCAACTGAAACCTTTAAGCCGCGACGTTTTAATTCAACTTCGACTCCAGCAGAGCATAACCTAATAAACCAGCAACTGAAACGCTTTGTTTTTGTAATTGTTGGGGACCATAGAGCCCAGCAGAGCATAACCTAATAAACCAGCAACTGAAACTAAGCAACTTTTTTAAAATAAAAAAAAAGGAGACCAGCAGAGCATAACCTAATAAACCAGCAACTGAAACACTTGATTTAGACCTAAGTCTTCTTTTAGATGATCCAGCAGAGCATAACCTAATAAACCAGCAACTGAAACGGTGATACTTTTAAAATGTCGATGACTGGATTTGCCCAGCAGAGCATAACCTAATAAACCAGCAACTGAAACCACAAATTAGATCATTATAACGAACAAGATTCTATCCAGCAGAGCATAACCTAATAAACCAGCAACTGAAACTAGTTCTGCTAACGAATATAATATTGTAGTTTTTCCCCAGCAGAGCATAACCTAATAAACCAGCAACTGAAACTGTGATGACTTGCGAAGTTAGAGATAGTAATGTTACCAGCAGAGCATAACCTAATAAACCAGCAACTGAAACACTTGCTCAATCTGGCTTTGTATCTTGGAAAACCCAGCAGAGCATAACCTAATAAACCAGCAACTGAAACGGGAGTACCTTTCACCATTTAAAATGCTACCCTACCCAGCAGAGCATAACCTAATAAACCAGCAACTGAAACAGATAACGAGGCATTCTGAATATTTTATTTTGACCAGCAGAGCATAACCTAATAAACCAGCAACTGAAACTCAGGGGATTTAACGTAGCCAGAAAGGCGTTTATCCAGCAGAGCATAACCTAATAAACCAGCAACTGAAACGTTCGTGATCTTTCAGTGTCCCCATCTTTTTAACCAGCAGAGCATAACCTAATAAACCAGCAACTGAAACGAGCCTTTAAACATAATTTGGGCTTTCAAATGAACCCAGCAGAGCATAACCTAATAAACCAGCAACTGAAACTCTTTTTAAATTTTTTCCATGCGAATATAGGAATCCAGCAGAGCATAACCTAATAAACCAGCAACTGAAACAAGTTCTTCTTCTCGTATTTGTCTCTCACCAGTCAACCAGCAGAGCATAACCTAATAAACCAGCAACTGAAACTGCGAACACAGGAATAGAATCTCGTTCATTATACCAGCAGAGCATAACCTAATAAACCAGCAACTGAAACAGCCTTGGGGCTGTATCGTATGTGACGATTGAACCCAGCAGAGCATAACCTAATAAACCAGCAACTGAAACTTTCCGGCGGGCGAGAAAGCAATAGCAACAAGTGCCAGCAGAGCATAACCTAATAAACCAGCAACTGAAACACCTCGCTAAAACAAAGAGTGTTTGCAACGAAACCCCAGCAGAGCATAACCTAATAAACCAGCAACTGAAACAAAGTCATCACGCCTGAAAATACTTATACTCAAGCCAGCAGAGCATAACCTAATAAACCAGCAACTGAAACGATCAATTGAAAATTGAAAATTGAAAGTTGAAAGTTGAAAGTTGAAAGTTGAAAGTTGAAAGTTGAAAGTTGAAAGTTGAAAGTTGAAAGTTGAAAGTTGAAAGTTGAAAGTTGAAAGTTGAAAGTTGAAAGTTGAAAGTTGAAAGTTGAAAATACTTACTTAGTCAACCCTTAAAAACACAACAAGCATCTGATTTATAACAATAAATTAAACAAAAACCATAGACGAAACAAGCAGTATTTGGTAAAATAACGGTTATTTCTTGGTCGTTTTTCTGATAAAACATGCTAACAAAATCAACCCCAAACACAGAGCAACTAAAGCTCTTTCATTCAGAGTTATTTGTTGAATAGGATATAAGATCCGCCTCACTCCCTCCGTAATTCCTGCATGTTCTAAGCAGGAACCCAGATGTTTAAAACTAGATCCCCGATAAAGACTTCGGGAATGACGTGGTAACAGAGGTTCCAGTTACTTTAGTCCTAAGTCCTAAGTCCTAAGTCCTAAGTCTTTAGTCCTAAGTCCTAAGTCCTAAGTCCTAAGTCTTTAGTCTTTAGTCTTTAGTCTTTAGTCTTTAGTCTTTAGTCTTTAGTCTTTAGTCTTTA
>QPIL01000117.1 GCA_003666325.1 Methylococcales symbiont of Iophon sp. n. MRB-2018 | reverse complement strand
CTATTTCTCGGCTAATGGTCGTGTGGCTGCGTCCCATATCCCTGCCAATTTGTCTCATTGACTCTCCTTTTTTAAGGCTAATTGCGATATAATGCCTCTCTTCAGAGGCTAGTTGTGCGTACATAATTCACTCCGTTTTTGTAAGAATCGGAGATTATATACCCGACCAGCCTCTGTTTTAACAAAAGAAGCTGATGGCTTTTTGTATTAGATATAAAATCTAACACAAAAAACCATCTTGTTTTCAAATGTAAGTGGTGCACTTATTATGCGAATCTAGGTTTAATGATAATCAGGTTTAAATGGAAATAAATAATTATATTCCGGGGCAGCGTTGGGTAAGTAATACAGAATCAGAATTAGGTTTGGGGTTGATTCTTGATGTGAATAATAATCGAGTGACAGTATTGTATTTAGCAACAGGAGATAAGCGAGTTTACGCAAAAGATAATGCGCCTTTATCGCGTGCGCTTTTTACGCCAGGGGATATGGTTGAGTCAACTGACAATACAAAAATAAAGGTTCGAGAGCTTGTTGAACTGGATGGTTTGATTACTTATATTGGGAGTGATGAGAGCGATCGGGAATGTTATTTGAAAGAGTTAGATTTGAATCATCACATTCAACTTAATAAACCTCAAGATAGGTTGTTTACTGGGCAGATAGACCCATCGTCCTGGTTTGTATTAAGGTATGAAACTTGGAAAAGACAGTTTAAGTATCAAAAATCAAAAGTAAAAGGTTTGCTGGGAGCTAGGGCTTCTTTAATTGAGCATCAATTATATATAACTCACGAAGTTGCTGATCGGTTTGAGCCGCGCATTATGTTGTCTGATGAGGTTGGTTTGGGGAAAACCATAGAGGCAGGGTTGATCCTTCAATATCGACTAATTAATGGTTTGAGTCAGCGCCAATTAATTATTGTCCCAGAAAGCTTGCTGCATCAATGGTTACTGGAAATGCTGAGGCGGTTTAATTTACAGTTTAGTATTTTTGATGAGCAAAGGTGCTTGTCCATTGAAGAATCGAATCCTTTTGATACTGAGCAATTGGTTTTGTGCTCACAAGATTTCTTTTCTGCCTACCCTCATCGCCAGCAACAGGCTTTGCTGGCTGGCTGGGATATTGTAGTTGTGGATGAAGCGCATCATCTGCAATGGAGTGAGCGGAGTCCCAGTGATGATTACTTGTTTGTTGAGCAGTTAGCATTAACCTGTGCAGGGCTCATTCTTTTAACAGCGACGCCCGAGCAATTAGGGAAAAAAAGTCATTTTGCACGCTTGAGATTGTTAGACCCCGACCGTTTTTATACCTTTGATCAGTTTTTGCGTGAAGAATTAATTTTCGAGCCAGTAGCAAATGCTGCTAATTTTTTGTTGTCAGGAAGAGAGGTAGAGACAAAAGAGCTAGAAATTTTAGAAAATTTACTTAAGCAAGATAATGTTAAGGCGTTACTTGATAAGGTGAATGACCAAGTTAATGCTGAGAATGTAAGAAATGAGTTGATTCGGTTATTATTGGATCATCATGGGACAGGCCGTGTTTTATTTAGAAATTCTCGGAAAACAGTGCAAGGTTTCCCTCAGAGAAATAGTATGGCTTATCCACTCAATAGTACTGAGTCGTGTAAGCAGGAAGATGAGGTTTATTATAATTGGTTGTTGGTAAAGTTAGCTGAGTTGCAAAAGCAACAAAAAAAGGCAATATTGATTTGTAAGCGAGCCGAAACGGTTATTGAGTTAGAAAAAAACCTGAGAAAGCAAAAAGGTATTGCTTCGGCAGTATTTCATGAAGGAATGAGTATTGTTGAAAGAGATAGAGCCGCAGCCTATTTTTCTGATGAAGAAAGTACAGTGCCTCTCCTAATTTGCTCGGAAATTGGTAGTGAGGGGAGAAATTTTCAATTTGTACATCATTTGATTTTATATGATTTACCCGAAAATCCTGATCTGTTGCAACAAAGGATAGGAAGATTGGATCGTATTGGACAAAAAAATATAATTCAGATACATATACCATATATATTGAATACGACTCAGCATTTTTTGTTTCGCTGGTATGAGGAAGGGTTTAATGCCTTTCAAATAAATAGCTCGGTCGCTTCACAGGTGGCTATCATATTAAAAAACCAGTTTGAAGAGTTGTTAAATAGTCAGGAATATAAGTGGATTGATCAATTTATGCTCAAAACACAAAAAATACATAAAAAACTAAAGATTGATATACATAGAGGTCGGGACCAATTACTAGAGCTAAATTCTTGTCGAAAAGATCTGGCAAAAGAATTAGTTGGTCAGATAAGAAATATCGAGAGTAATGATTTTCTTTGGGACTATATGGAGTTGGTGTTCGATTGTTATGGAGTAGAGGTTGAGCAGCACTCTAAGGATTGTTATATTTTAAGGCAAGGAGCTGAGTTGAGAATGGAGGGTTTTCCGTGTTTACCAGAAGATGGTGTGACGGTAACAACCAGTCGAGAAAGAGCATTAGAAAGAGAGGATTTTCAATTTATTACTCAAGAGCATCCTATGGTTATGTCGGTGATGGAGTTGGTGCAGTCAAGTGAGGTAGGCAATGCTGTGTTGAGTGTTGTTCGTCATCCGAAATTGAGTGCAGGGCAGTTTTTGCTTGAATTAATATTTGTTGTCGAATGTAGTGCGCCTAAGAGTTTAAGAATTAACCGCTATTTACCTCATGTGCCTATAAGGATATTGATCAATCAAAATGTTGAAAATATATCAGAGCAGATTTCTCACCAAGAGATGGTTGAAACAAATGATCGCATTGAAAAAGAAAAGATAATAAAATTTATCGGTAGTCAAAAGAATCACTTGTTAGACATGATTAAAAAGGCTGAAAATAATGCGAGTCAACAAATGCAACAGATAGTTAATGAAAGTAAAGAAGAAATGCAATTTGACTTGGGTGCAGAGATAAAAAGGCTTAAGCGACTAAAAAAAATAAATCCTAGTATAAAAAATGAAGAAATAGAGCAGTTAAAGGATAGGGTTTGTATGTCAACTCAGAAAATCAAAAAAGCACAGTTAAAATTAGATGCACTGAGGTTTATTATAACGACTTAAAAGCAAGCGACTAGAGCCATCAAGAGGTACTAAGTAGCTAGGCATAATTAATTTAACATTTTTACCCGTCTTTTTTGCTGTCTTCTGTGTTGCATAATTTGTTGCCTAGCTTGCTATGCACTAATTTACGTGCCTTCACTATAAAAAAATCCCAAGTAAAAAATGAGTTATGCTGAGGTCTCTATGAGACACTTATAAAGCAATCTTGATGTGCCTATTAAATGAAAATTGACCTTATATGTCTTTAAGACCGTCTATATCAATAATAGACCAATTATCACTAATATTGATGCCACTGGTATCATCGCCCTCAGAGTATTTTATTTTGCAAACATATCTTTTGGTAAAAACAGGCGCATCTGAGGGTTGTATTTCTACATCAGCATTTAATACATATCGATATGCACCTAAGCCAAAAGCATTAATGAATGTTTCTTGAAATATAAGCGTGTGATCGGAAAGGAGTTCGTTAGCAATGTAATTATTGCACTGGTCAAATGCCCCCATTGTCATGATATTAGATGATGACAGATCATTTTTCTCATCGCCAGTATCTTCCAGAAAAAGATCTGAAGCAATAACATCATAAACAAAAGGCATAATTACTTTAGCTTGAAAGGCAAAAAGAGCAACAGCAAAGAGTATAACTAAAAAGAATCTTTTTATCATAATAAGAGTGTGAGGGATTGGTTGTCATTGTGTATCTATTCTAACAAAAAGAATAAAATTAAAGAAGAGTGGTTAGAAATAAAATTTATTTTGGTAATTTTTATTAAGCTACTGATTTATTAGGGAAGTCCTTCAAGGCTAAAAGAGTGACTATTTATTGGTCTTGAGAGCTTGTTTTGCTGAATGCTAAAGGGTGAAAGAAGCTGTAATTAATTAAAGTAAAAAAAGATGTAATTATCTTGACATAAATTAAAGAGCTAAGTAGACTCACTGATACCATTTAGGAAGATATGGTTGTATCTATTAAATTTATAGATTATAAAAAAGGGATTAAACTTGAAAATTCTCAGTTTGAAAACTGGGGAATAATTTTTATTAGGAGGTAGAAATGGCTGCTACAACTGAATCAGTGAAAGCTGATGCCGCGGAAGCACCGCTATTAAATAGAAGAAATATAGTATTAGGTATGTTGCTGTATTTTGTGTTCTATTCTTGGGTACGTTGGTACGAAGGTGTATATGGATGGTCAGCTGGTCTGGATTCATTCGCACCTGAGTTTGAAACATACTGGATGAACTTTTTGTACATTGAGTTGGTTCTTGAAGTAGTTGTTGCTTCAGCTCTTTGGGGTTACATCTGGAAATCTCGTGATCGTAAAGTAATGTCAATTACTCCACGTGAAGAGTTAAGAAGACATTTTACTCACTGGACATGGTTAATAATGTACGGTTGGGCTATTTACTGGGGAGCTTCATACTTTACGGAGCAAGATGGTACATGGCATCAGACAATTATTCGCGACACGGATTTTACTCCAAGTCACGTAATTGAATTCTATTTGTCATACCCAATTTATATCATCACTGGTGTATCTGCATTCTTATATGCTAAAACAAGACTACCCACTTACCAAGAAGGCTTACATCTACAATATATGGTAGCTATAATTGGTCCTTTCATGATTCTTCCAAATGTTGGATTGAATGAATGGGGACACACTTTCTGGTTTATGGAAGAGTTGTTTGTTGCTCCATTACATTACGGTTTCGTATTCTTCGGTTGGGCTGCTCTTGGCGTACTGGGTGTATTGAACACAGAAGTAATAGCAATTGGTAAGTTAATCAAAAAAGACTTAATGTAGTTTATTAAGTTTTAAAAATAAGTACTATTTCCTGAGTTTGTCTTGCACTAAGCAGGACAAACAAAGGGAGACAGTATATAAAAAATATAATTTTAATTTTTAGGAGGTAAGCTAATGAGTGCATCTCAATCAGCTGTACGATCACGTGCTGAAGCCGTAGCGGTTTCACGTACATTCGACTGGATGATCCTTTTTGTATTGTTCACTGTCGTTTTAGGTGGTTACCACATTCACTTTATGTTGACTGGTGGAGACTGGGATTTCTGGTCTGACTGGAAAGATAGACGTTTATGGGTAACTGTAGTGCCTATCGTTGCAATTACATTCCCTGCTGCTGTTCAAGCATGCCTGTGGTGGAGATACCGTTTGCCAATCGGTGCAACACTTTGTGTTTTGGCTTTATTGTTAGGTGAGTGGATCAACAGATATATGAACTTCTGGGGATGGACATATTTCCCAATTAACATCTGTTTCCCTTCTCAATTGATTCCTGGAGCTATTATTCTTGACGTTGTCTTAATGTTGAGTGGCTCTATGACTCTAACTGCCGTTGCTGGTGGTTTAGGTTGGGGCTTAATTTTCTATCCAAGTAACTGGCCTGTAATCGCGCCTTTACATCAACCTGTTGAATACAACGGGATGATGTTCACATTGGCTGATTTGTCTGGTTACCACTATGTACGTACAGGTACTCCTGAGTATATTAGAATGGTAGAAAAAGGCACACTTAGAACTTTCGGTAAAGATGTGGCGCCAGTATCTGCTTTCTTCTCTGGCTTCGTATCAGTAATTATTTACTTCTTGTGGCATTTCTTCGGTAAATGGTTCGCTGGAACTGGCTTTATCGCTGATGACGCTTCTTAATCGAAGTTAATTAAATAAGTAATCGAAAGCTGATAACCTAGGTTATCAGACAAACTTAACTCTAGTTTCTCTAGAAATAGAGGAGGATTATATGAAAATAATAAAAGACAAGATTGCAAGTCTGTCCTTTGTCGCACTGCTGATGGCACTTACAGCGGCGATGTTTTACACTCCAACAGCTTCAGCTCATGGTGAGAAATCACAGGCTGCGTTCATGCGTATGCGTACCATTCACTGGTACGATTTGAACTGGTCAAAAGATGAAGTTGCTGTTAATGAGACAGTAACAATTTCAGGTAAATTCCACGTTTTCGGTGGTTGGCCTGAGTCAGTAGATGAGCCAGATGTTTCTTTCTTGAACATCGGTATCCCAGGTCCTGTATTTATTCGTGCAGGTTCTTGGATTGGCGGTCAATTAGTTCCACGTTCAGTAGCATTGTCTCTGGGTGAAACTTATGACTTTAAAGTATTGTTAAAAGCTCGTCGTCCAGGTGACTGGCACGTTCATACTATGATGAACGTACAAGGCGGGGGTCCAATTATTGGTCCAGGTAAATGGGTAACTATTACTGGTTCAATGAGTCAATTTGTTAACCCAATCGTTACATTGACTGGTAAAACTCTTGATTTGGAAACTTATAACATCGGTAACATCTACTTCTGGCATGCTATATGGTATGCGGTTGGTGTAGCTTGGATGTGGTACTGGGCTAAAGGTCCTATCTTCATTCCACGTCAACTTGCAGTTGCAAGTGGCAAAGCAAATACATTGATCTCTTCTGGTGATAAAAAAGTAGGTATTGCTTTCTTGGTTGGTACTATCGTTGCAAATGCTGTACTTATGGGTACAACAAACGAAGCCTACCCAGTAACAACACCTCTTCAAGCAGGTACAATGCGTGGCATTATTCCTCTTGAATTGCCAGTGCCAAGTGTAAGCGTAGTTGTAGATGATGCAACATATCGTGTACCTGGTCGTGCAATGCAAATGTCTTTGACTATCACTAACAATGGTGATTCATCTGTTCGTTTAGGTGAGTTCATGACAGCTTCAGTACGTTTCTTGGAGCCAGATGTTCTAGAAGACGAAACAGGTTATCCTGATGACTTGTTAGCTGAAGAAGGTTTAACTGTAAGTGATAACAGCCCTCTTGCTCCTGGTGAGACAAGAAGTGTTAGCGTTACAGCTTCTGATGCTGCATGGGAAGTATACCGTTTAGCTGACTTGATTTATGATCCAGACAGTCGTTTTGCTGGCTTGCTATTCTTCTATGATGAAGCTGGCAACCGTCAAATGGTAATGGTAGACGCACCATTAATCCCATCTTTCATCTAATGAAAAAATTCTAAAAATTATTTTTTAGAATAGGGATAAAGAACCCCTACCACCTTTTAAGGTGGCAGGGGTTTTTTTTAACTTTAATAAAGTGTGAATAATGAAGTGTGTTAAAAAATATGGAAATAATGCGTTAGAGGGGAGGGTGTAGGGAGTCTTGTTCTGTTTTAAGATTAAGAAATTAATGTCGAAATGAAGAGAGATTGTAGAAAATTACAATGAGTAAGATGGATGGATAAATTAGATTGAAAGTGAATTATTCAAAATAGTCTGGAGCTTACTAAACCCAAGTTTTCTTGTAAGGCGGATGTTATTATCTGGAATTAATTCTGGGTGAGGATAATTGCTAAGAGCTTTAGTGATACTGGCTTCACGAATTAAATGTAGCATTGGATAAGGGGACCGGTTTGTAAAACATGCTGGATCATTATGATCTTCGTTATAAAAGCGATAATGAGGATGAAAACTAGCTAATTGATAGATACCATCATAGTTATGAGTCATTAATAATTCTTCAGAAATAAAAAGGAAATCAAGAAAACTATCAAATTGTTGAAATAAGTTAGGGAATATAAGGAAAGTAGTTTCAATTTGACTAGAATCATCTAAACGCTCACATTCAGAAAATAGATTTAAAAGACAGTTGTCTATTGATGTAGAGTCATTGACTGAAAAATAAATAGAATTATTAATAAAACTTTTGTAGGCGAAAGGACAGATATTAAAGTCGATAACAAAGGAGCTGATCCAGTGTTTTGTTTGCGAAATTACTTTAGTAGCAGACATGTTGAAATAATAGGCATTGACATAATGAGACCTCATAATAAAACCAAGGCAGGCATAAACATATTAAGAGACCTCAGCATAACTCTGGCACGGATAAAAAAACGATAGAATTTTTCAGGTTTTAGTCAAAATACAAGTGTAATAGTAAGCTATTGCACGTTATTTTGGCTGAAAGATGGAAAACTTCTAGCCTTTTTTATCCGTTCATGCGTTATGCTGAGGTCTCATTAAGTAAGATAAACGTAGAGTTAGTTGGTTTTCGTCCATAAATTATAAGCCATTGAAAAGCATATAAAAAGCTATTTATACAAGGTGAGTTTTTTTGATTACTATGGTATTATATTTATAAGCAATTGATTTAATATAGAATTATATAATACTTGGGGTAAAAAGGTGAGGATAAAACAACAGTTGCAGACAACTCTATTTTAAATATTATGTTGAACACAAAATTGGAACTGAACTGAGAAATATTTTCATGCTATTAGATCAGCAACCAGAAATACTTGACTGGGTAGAAAAGAATATTCATACGATCAATTTAAACAATGAAAGCGGGCGAAAAAGTCTGTCGGTTGAATCCGTTTTACCCTTGTGCAACCCTAGGTAGGTTATCTGTTGCGAGTTGCCTTAGTAGAGTACTTATATGAGACCTCAGCATAACTCATGAACGGATAAATAAGGCTAGAGTTATGCTGAGGTCTCTATATGTATAAATTTACATATTACTAAAGATTGGAGAAAATTATATGCGCATTATCTTGTTAGGTAGTCCCGGGTCAGGAAAAGGAACCCAAGCACAGTTTATTATAGAAAAATATGGGATTCCGCAAATTTCAACGGGGGATATGCTTAGGGATGCAGTAAAGGCAGGTACGTTATTAGGTATTGAAGTAAAAAAAGTAATGGATAGTGGAGGCTTGGTTTCAGATGAAATTATTTTAGAGTTAATTAAGGAGCGAGTGTTACAGCAAGACTGTACAAGAGGGTTTTTGCTTGATGGATTTCCACGTACTATTGCTCAAGCAGATGGCTTGAAGAAGTTGGGCATTGAGATTGATGTGGTTATTGAAATAGCAGTAGATGATGCTGAAATTATTAAAAGGATGAGAGGAAGAAGAGTTCACCCTGGATCAGGTCGGACATACCACATAGAATTTAATAAACCCAAAGAGAAAGGGGTTGATGATATTACCGGTGAAGCTTTAATTCAAAGAGATGATGATGCTGAAGAAACTGTAAAAAAACGTTTAGTAGTCTATCATGAACAAACAAAACCATTGGTTAAATATTATTCATCAGCAAAAGAAACTGCTAGTTTTACTACAATTGTGGGGATTGAAGCAGTAGATGAAATAACTAAAAAAGTACTAGAAGTACTAAGCAAATCGTTTTAGGATGTGATCTAAAAAATTTAGAAATAAAATTCATAAGTGTATAACGAGACCTCAACATAACTCATGAACGGATAAAAAAGGCTAGAAGTTTTCCATCTTTTCAGCCAAAATAACGTGCAATAGCCCACTATTACACTTGTATTTTGACTAAAACCTGAAAAATTCTATCGTTTTTTTTCTCGTCCAGAGTTATGCTGAGGTCTCTAACAGTAAAGCTAATTGAGGAAAGATAGGTGTTGAAAACATATAATGTTGCAGTAGTAGGTGCAACAGGTGCGGTTGGTGAGGCAATTTTTTCGATTTTAGAAGAACGAAAATTTCCAGTTGGAAAAATATATGCGTTGGCAAGCAGTCGATCTGTTGGTAAACGAATTAAATTTAATAGCAGTTCAATATCAGTTGAAGAATTAAAAAACTTTGATTTTTCAAAGGTTTCGATTGGGCTGTTTTCAGCAGGAGCATCTATTTCAAGAGAGTATGCACCAAAAGCGGTGGCTGCTGGCTGTATAGTGATAGATAACACTTCAGAATTTCGCTACCAAGATGATATTCCATTAGTTGTACCTGAAGTGAACCCAGAAAAAATTGCAGAATTTAAAGCAAGAGGAATAATTGCAAACCCAAATTGTTCAACTATTCAGATGTTAGTTGCTTTAAAACCGATTTATGATGCAGTAGGGATTGAGAGAATAAATGTATGTACTTATCAAGCAGTTTCTGGAACAGGAAGGAAAGCTATTGAAGAAGTAGTTTCACAAACAGCAAAACTTTTAAATGGAAAGCCAATTTGCCCTGAAGTGTATCCAAAACAGATTGCGTTTAATGTGCTACCTCAAATCGATGTGTTTATGGATAATGGGTATACCAAAGAAGAAATGAAAATGGTGTGGGAAACAAGAAAAATATTTTCTGACCAAGATATTATGGTTAATCCAACAGCAGTAAGGGTACCTGTCTTTTATGGTCATTCTGAGGCGATACATATAGAAACTAGAGATAAAATAGAGGTAGAAACAGTTCATGATCTATTAAAAAAAGCACCAGGAGTTACTTTATTGGATGAGCATATTGATGGAGGTTATCCAACGCCAGTAACCGAATCATCAGGAAATGATGATGTTTTTGTTGGGCGAGTTAGGGAAGATATTTCTCACCCAAAAGGTATCGATTTGTGGGTTGTCAGTGATAATGTGCGTAAAGGTGCGGCGTTAAATAGCGTACAAATTGCAGAAGAGCTGGTAACAAAATACATCTAGTCTAAATCTAGTGAATATATATGATAGCTCTAAGTAAGGTAGCCACGGTGGTAAAAAAATTAAAAGGGAGCGCGATGAGCAATTTAACTAAAGGTATAGCAGCTATTTCTATTTTAGCTTCAGCTAGTGCATATTCATTAGGAATAGGTGATATTAAATTGCATTCAGCACTGAATCAAAATCTCAACGCTGAAATTGCTTTATTTGTTTCGGCAGATGAAGATATTTCTGATATCAATATTAGGCTAGCTTCTCCAGATAAATTTGATGAGGCAGGAATCCCCTGGAACTATTTCCTGTTAAAGATTAAATTTGATTTCGTTACAAAAGCTGATGGATCGACCCTTGTGAAGTTAAGTTCAAATGAGGCTTTACGAGAACCGTTTTTAAATTTTTTGTTAGAAGTAAGCTGGGCAAAAGGGAATTTGTATCGTGAGTTTACCGTAATTGTCGATCCGCCTGTTGCGTACACACAGCCGATAATTCCAGTAATAAAAAAAGTAGTTATAGAATCAAAAGCTGAAGAAGCAATATCAGTCTCTGAAACCCAGAAAAATAGTGTAGAAATTACAAAACCAATTATTCAATATGGACCGACTGTTGCTGCTGATACTTTATGGAAGGTTGCTGAAAAATCAAATTCATACGGTGATATTTCAATAAAACAAATGGTGTTAGCCATATATGAGGCAAATCCAAAGGCATTTTATAAAAAAAATGTAAATGCACTAATGGCGGATAAAACATTAGATATTCCAGGAAAAGAAATTATTTTAAGCTTATCGCAAAAAGAAGCATTAATTGAATTTAAGAGGCAGAATAATGCTTGGAATGCAATCGTTGTTGAAAAGGCTAAAAAAGATCCTGTGAGGGTTGAAATTAGTAATCAATTAGAGTTAGAAGTACCCATTCAAGAAGAAGTAACAGAAGTTGTTGTGACAGCATTAGAGGCTCAGAAGGAGAGTACTGTAGAAGCATCACCAGTAAAAAATGAAGAGATTTTAGTGGCTGTTAAATCTACAGATGAAAATATAGCTTTAATGATTAGATTAGAAAAACTTGAAAAAGACTTGCTTGTAATGCAAAAAATGTTAGCGATGAAAGATGAGCAATTTGCTGCATTACAGAGTCAGGGAAAAACTCAAATTGCTCAAATAGTTAAACTTGAAAAAGAAAAAAAGAATAATGAAAGAGTAGCCTCTCAAGCCAAGAAAAAAGTTGAAAAAGCAAAGGCAGTTGTTAAAAGTGTTGAAAAAAAAGCAAAGAAAGAAAAACTTAAAAGTGTAATAAAACCAGTCACCCAGTTTGATACGGATTTTTTTTCAGGATCAATATTCAAAGTTATATTAGGAATAGCCGTACTGATTCTAGGAAGCTTGGGCTGGCTGTGGTCTCGTAAAAGAAAAGTAGAAATAGAAACGGATGATACTGAAAGTATGTTTGCAACAGCAAGTGAAATGAGCATATCAGATTCAAAAGATGATTCTTCTGTATCTGTTTTAGATGATGTTTCGTCGTATGATGCTGGAACAGTGGATGAGAGTTCATTTTTAAGTGAATTTACACCAGGTGATTTTGATGCTTTTGATATTGAACAAAATGAAGTAGATCCAGTTTTAGAAGCTGATGTGTATTTGACTTATGGTCGTTATCAGCAAGCTGAAGATTTAATGCGTCAGGCAATTATTGACCAGCCTGAGAGAGATGAGTATAAATTAAAGCTTTTAGAAATATTTTACGAAAATGAAAATAAAAGTAGTTTTGAAGAATATGCAACTGAATTAGTAAATTCAGGAAAACATAATGATCTGGGGTTTTGGAGTAAAGTTGTCGAAATGGGGAGAGAAATAGCCCTTGATTCTTCATTGTTTACTGACCAATTAAATGACTCGGAAAATTTTGAAATAACTGAAAAGAGTGAAGAAGCAGAACCTGTGACAAATGAAGAGGGTATTGCTACCCCTGTTTCCAATAATGATATAGATGACGACAGTGCGGCGGAAGCAGTAGATTTTGATTTGTCAGTTTTTGATAAAAGTGGTTCTGATGAAAAGATAGATGAATATACTACTGTGAGTGACCTTGACTTAGCTGTATTTGATGCGGAAGATTTGGGCGTCAAAATAAGTACAGATGAAGGCTTAGAGTCGGTTGATTTTTATGCAGGCGTAGAGGAAATAGTTGAGACTGAAGTTGCCCCTTCTTCATCTGATGGACTAGATTCTTTAGATATGGAGGTGTCAGATTTAACCGATATGGATGAGCTAGAAACAAAAATAGATTTAGCAAGAGCTTATATAGATATGGGTGATGTAGATGCTGCCAAAGGAATAGTTGATGAAGTGATGGATAAAGGCAACGATGAGCAAAAGGCAGTTGCCCAAGCAATTATCGACCAATTAAAGTAATACAAAGAGTTAATCTGAGGTTACGGTTAACTCTTAATAGTTTTACTTGAGTTTGTTTTTTAGTATTTTATTTACTTCCCTAGGGCTGGCTTTACCTTGGCTGGCCTTCATTGTTTGACCTACAAAAAACCCAAAGACTTTATCTTTACCGCTTAAATACTGCTCAACCTGTTTAGGGTTGTCGGCGATTATTTTATCAATAAGGGTTTCAATTTCTTTACTGTCAGTGATTTGTTTCAAGCCTTGTTTTTCAATTATTTCATCTGCAGTGGCATTATTATTCCATAGCTCTTCAAAAACCTGTTTAGCAATTTTTCCTGAAATGGTCTGGTCTGCAATGCGTTTTATTAAACCTGCTAAACGTTCATAATTAACAGGTGATTCATTTATTTCTAATCCAGCTTTATTCAAAGCGCCAAGGAAAGTTCCACTAACCCAGTTGGAACAAAGTTTAGCATCACATTCGGATGTTTTGACTACGCCTTCATAATAATCTGCTAGTTGACGAGAGGATGTCAGTGTTGTGGAGATTTCTTCATCTTGTTGGTACTGCTTTTGAAAGCGAAGTCTTTTTGCGCTAGGTAATTCAGGTAATTCGGTTCTAACTTGTTGGTATAACTCGTTGGTAATTTCCACGGGAAGCAGATCTGGGTCTGGAAAGTAGCGATAATCATTGGCTTCTTCTTTGCTACGCATAGACCGAGTTTTATTTTTATCGGCATCATATAAACGTGTTTCTTGTATAACAGTGCCTCCACCCTCAAGAATATCGATTTGCCTTCCTACTTCAATATTGATAGCTTTTTCTACGAATTTAAACGAATTTATATTTTTTAATTCTGCGCGGGTACCTAATGTTTTCTGACCTTTAGGGCGAATTGAAACATTGGCATCACAACGAAAAGAGCCTTCTTGCATGTTGCCATCACATATTTCTAGATATTGCACCAGCTCATGTATTTTTCGCATATAGGCAACGGCTTCCTGAGCCGAACGCATGTCAGGTTCGGAAACGATTTCTAATAGAGGTGTTCCAGCACGATTAAGGTCGATCCCAGTGGAGTCAGGAAAATTTTCATGTAAAGACTTGCCGGCATCTTCTTCTAAATGAGCGCGAGTAATGCCAATTCGTTTATTTGAGCCATCAACTTCAATATCAAGATGACCTGTGCCAACAATAGGGTGATCCATTTGACTGATTTGGTAACCTTTGGGTAGGTCAGGGTAAAAATAATTTTTTCTGGCAAAAACTGAATAAGGGGCAATTTTGGCATCAATAGCCATACCAAATTTCACTGCCATTCGGACTACTTCTTGATTCAATACAGGCAATACCCCTGGTAAGCCAAGGTCAATAGCGCAAGCTTGAGTATTAGGTTCGGCGCCATAAGCTGTAGATGCAGATGAAAATATTTTAGACTTAGTTGCTAATTGAGCATGAATTTCTAAGCCAATGACTGTTTCCCATTCCATTCTATATTCCTTATTCAAAACCTTTAGGGGATAGCTGGTGCCAGTGTGTTGTTTGTTGAAATTTGTGTGCGATATTTAATAAATGTGGCTCGGTGAAATAATTACTAATAATTTGTAAGCCAACGGGTTTTTCATCAGCAAAACCTGCTGGAATCGAAATGGCTGGTAATCCAGCAAGATTGACAGCAATAGTGTAAATATCTGCAAGATACATCTCGATAGGGTCGGCTGTTTTTTCACCAAGACCAAATGTGGGTGAAGGTGATACAGGTCCCATAAGTACATCGACTTCTGCAAAAGCCTGTTTAAAATCTTCACTAATGAGTCGGCGTACTTTTTGTGCCTTTATGTAATAAGCGTCATAATATCCCGCTGACAAGGCATAAGTACCCATTAAAATTCGACGTTTAACTTCGTCACCGAAGGCCTCACCACGAGAGCGGATATATAAGTCATTAAGGTCTTTTGGCTCAGGGCAGCGATACCCAAAGCGAACGCCATCAAAACGGGATAGATTGGCTGAGCATTCAGCAGGTGCAATAACGTAATAAACGGGGATCGATAATTTCATGTGAGGCAATGACACTTCTTTTATTTCGGCGCCCATTTTACGGTACTCATTAATAGCAGACTCTATAGTTTGAGCTACGTCATTGTTTAGCCCTTCACTAAAAAATTCTTTAGGCAGACCTATTTTTAAACCTTCAAGATTATTATTTAAACTGGCTGAATAATTGGGAACAGGTATGTCTATGCTAGTAGAGTCTTTAGTATCAAAGCCTGACATGGTTTGTAATAATAGTGCTGCATCTTCAACTGAACGAGTCATTGGGCCAGCCTGATCTAAACTAGATGCAAAAGCTATCATGCCATAACGCGATACTCTTCCATAAGTAGGTTTTAGCCCAGTAATTCCACAAAACGAAGCAGGTTGACGAATTGATCCGCCAGTATCAGTGCCGGTTGCAGCTGGTGTCAAGCGCGCTGCAACAGCTGATGCCGAACCACCTGAAGAACCGCCAGGAACACAGCGGGTATTCCATGGGTTTTGCACCGAACCATAAAAGCTGGTTTCATTGGAGGAACCCATGGCAAATTCGTCCATATTCAGTTTGCCTAGCATCACTGCTCCTGCATTGTTGAAGTTTTCGACGACAGTTGCATTATAGGGAGAGATAAAATTATCAAGCATTTTTGAACCACAAGATGTTTTAACACCTTGCGTGCAAAAAATATCTTTCTGGGCAATGGGGATGCCTGTTAATAGATTGGTATTGGTATTGGTATTGGCTAAAATAGTGTCAGCCACTTTTGCACCTTCAAGAGCCAGCTCTTCATCAATGGTGATGAAACTGTTAAGTGCATTATGTTTTTTTATACGATCTAAATAACTTTGAGTAAGTTCTACGCTGGAAAATTCCTTTTCACGTAACGCTTTAGAAAGTTCGGTAATTGTTTTATTGTGCATGATAACTTAGTCCAAAACTTTAGGAACCAAGTAAAGTCCAGAATCCACTTGAGGGGCAATAGATTGAAAACTTTCTCGTTGGTCAATTTCAAGAACAGCATCTGCACGTAAGCGTTGTTTTTTATCCAAGGGGTGAGCCATAGGTTGTACTTCATCAGTGTTGGTTGCACTCATTTGAGTCATTAAATCCAGAATATTAGATAAATCTCTAGCGTATGTATCAATATCTTTCTCATCAATACCGAGTCTTGCAAGGTAGGCGATTTTTTTTACTTGTTCAGTATTCAAGGTCATTATTGCTCACAAATAATACTATTTTCTAAATATGATACTTTATATCTTGCTCAAATACTCGCTTGATTGTTAAAGTAGTAGAAATTAATATCGCTAAGGATACTGCTAAAGATGTTCAAAAGAATTCGTGGGCTTTTTTCTAATGATTTATCAATTGATTTAGGTACTGCTAACACCTTGATTTATATTCCTGGACAGGGGATCATACTTGATGAACCTTCTGTTGTAGCTATTAAAGAAGATAGAGTTCGTGGCACAAAAACAATTGCTGCCGTTGGAACCGATGCCAAAATGATGCTAGGTCGTACGCCAGGAAATATTACGGCTATTCGTCCGTTAAAGGATGGTGTGATAGCGGATTTTGCTGTTACTGAGAGAATGTTACGTTTTTTTATAGAAAAAGTGCATGAAAGTAAGTTATTACGTCCTAGTCCTCGAATTTTAATTTGTGTACCTTGTGGGTCTACTCAAGTTGAGCGGCGAGCCATTCGGGAATCAGCTGCCATGGCTGGTGCCAGAGAGGTTTATTTAATTGAGGAGCCTATGTCAGCAGCGGTAGGTGCTGGTTTGCCTGTTGATGAGGCGCAAGGTTCTATGGTGCTCGATATTGGTGGTGGAACCTCAGAAGTGGCTGTTATTTCTCTCAATGGTATTGTTTATTCTGCATCAGTAAGAATAGGTGGAGATCGTTTTGATGAGGCAATTATTAATTATGTGCGTAGAAATTATGGCACCTTAATAGGCGAAGCGACTGCGGAAAAAATTAAAAAAGAAATTGGAACTGCCTATCCGGGTAGTGATGTAAGAGAAATTCAAATTACTGGGCGAAACCTAGCTGAAGGTATACCGAGGAGCTTTTCATTAAATAGCAATGAGATCTTAGAAGCTTTACAAGAGCCATTGTCAGGTATTGTTGGTTCTGTAAAGGTTGCGTTAGAGCAAACGCCTCCAGAATTAGGCGCTGATGTTGCAGACAGAGGTATTGTCTTGACAGGGGGTGGTGCTTTACTTGCGAATATAGATCGATTGATTTCAGAAGAAACGGGCTTACCTGTTTATATTGCTGATGATCCGTTGACCTGTGTAGCAAGAGGTGGCGGTATGGTTTTAGAAACGCTGGATGAAAAAGGACTTTCCGCCTATTCATTAGAATTAGAATAAGTACCTAAGTATAATTAATTTAACTAATTTTTTACCTATTGAAAGCACATAAATTAGTGCATAGTAAACTAGGCAACAATTTATGCAACGCAGAATATGGGGAAAAAGTGGGACTATTGTTTATTGCAAAATGCCAAATAATGATTCAATAACAGAGGTTAAGTTATAAAACTTTTATTCGCAACAGGGTCTTCTTTAAACACACGGTTACTTATTGTTGTTTTAGTCTCTGTCATTTTACTGGCTATAGAGCATCGTAGTTCGAGTATGGATAAAGCACGTTCTTTATTGTCAGTGCTTGTTTATCCCATACAATTATTGGTCAGTTTGCCTGTTGAATTGACTGAAGAACTATTTGATACTGCAATTTCATACAGCCAGCTAAAAGAAGAAAATGTAAACTTACGTCGTAAACAACTGTTTTTTAGTATAAAACTGCTCAAATATGAAGCATTAGAATATGAAAATATTCGATTACGTGCATTATTGGAAAACTCATTCAAATTGGGTGAACAGGTTTTGGTCGCTGAATTACTTTCAGTTAATCTGGTACCGTATGAGCATTTGGTGGTAGTCAATAAAGGTTCGCGCTTTGGTGTAGGTGTTAAACAGCCTGTATTAGATGCAAATGGCGTCGTTGGGCAGGTTATTCGTTCTTTGCCGTTAAGCTCAGAGGTTATGCTAATTACTGACCCTAGCCATGCTATTCCAGTTCAAGTCAATCGAAACGGGTTAAGAACCATAGCGATTGGCAGTGGACAGCTTGATCGTTTGAAGTTACCTTTTTTACCTAATAATGCAGATATTTTACCAGGTGATTTACTCGTTACTTCAGGGTTGGGCGGGACTTTTCCTCAGGGTTATCCAGTTGCAGTTGTGGGAGGTTTCTCGGTTCAGCCTAATAAACCCTTTGCAGATATTTATGCTATCCCCCAAGCAAAGTTAGATCAAAGTCGCGAACTATTGATTGTTTGGAGCGATTCCACACCTGTGCCACTTATCTTTCCAGAAGAAATTCCAGAAGATGTAAATGCTAGCGAATAAAAAACAAAAATTACACGGATATATTGTTACTTTAATATTCGCAATGGTTTTAAAAATAATGCCTTTACCTGATTATTTAAGCCGCTTGAATCCAGACTGGGTGCTATTAACTTTAATCTACTGGAACATGGCTATACCAGAAAGAATAGGCGTGTTTAATGCATGGTTAGTAGGTTTAATCATTGATGTATTAACAGGGCGTTTGCTAGGGCAACAAGCATTAATCTATTCTTTAATTAGTTTTACCTGCTTAAAATTACATAAACGATTACGACAATATTCTTTGCTACAGCAATCATTATTTATTTTTTTAAGTTTGTTATTTTCTCAAATAATGATTTTTTGGATAGAGAGTATAAACAGCATCACGCAATTTACCTTAATATTTTGGATGCCAGTGCTTATCGGTGCATTATTTTGGTCGTTCATATATATGACACTACGTTTTATTCGTATTTTGGGACAAATTAGATAATGGTTCGGATATATGCGATAAAAGACCCATTAGTAGAGAATCAGATTTTTTTAAGTCGAGTCGTTGCAATTTTTGTTTTTATTTTGTTTGTCATGGTTGGATTGGTCGCACGATTAATCTATTTGCAAATCACAGGACATGAGCATTATTCAACGATGGCTAAGTCCAACAGGATTAAGAGCCTGCCATTATCTCCAACGCGGGGCATAATATACGATAGAGAAGGACGTGTTTTAGCTGAAAATATCCCTTCTTATAGTTTGGAGCTGGTTCCTGAACAGATTAAAGACTTGGATAATACCTTGCTAAGGTTGCAAGCACTGTTGAATATTTCTGATGAGAAAATAGCACAATTTTTAAAACAGAAAAAAAGAGAAAAGCATTTTTCCAGTATTCCTTTATTGCTGCGTTTAACGGATAAAGAAGTTGCTACCTTTTCCGTGGTAAGACCTTATTTTCCAGGAGTAGATGTTCATGCGCGATTGCTTAGACATTATCGCTATGGGTTATTAACCGCTCATGTAGTTGGATATGTGGGGCGTATTAACGAAAAGGAATTAAAAAGTTTGTCTGTTGCTCAATACAGAGGAACACATCATATCGGAAAAATTGGTATTGAAAAAACCTATGAATCGCAATTACACGGACAAACTGGTTATGCAGAAATAGAAACCAACGCACAAGGAAGAGCCGTTAAAACCATTGCTTCTGATGACCCCATTCCAGGTGCTGATATATATTTAACACTGGATATTGATTTGCAGAAAACTGCATATAATGCTTTAGAAGGACAGAACGGTGCAGTTGTTGCCATAGAAATAAAAACAGGTGGTGTCTTAGTATTTGTCAGTCGACCTGGGTTTGATCCAAACCCTTTTGTCTATGGGATTAGTCAAAAAGCGTACAATGAATTTCAGCAGTCAGTGGATCAGCCTTTATTTAATCGTGCATTGAAAGGGCAATATCCGCCAGGGTCAACAATTAAGCCTTTTTTGGGTTTAGCGGGGATGGAATATAATGTCACTGAATTTAAACATAAACTTTTTTGTCCTGGATTTTATCAATTACCGAAATTCAAGCATAAATATAGAGACTGGAAAAAATGGGGGCATGGTTTAGTTGACTTAAATGATGCAGTTACTCAATCATGTGATGTCTATTTTTATAATTTAGCCAGAACTTTGGGCATAGACAAAATGCATGATTTTCTTCAACAGTTTGGTTTTGGTCAGAAAACAGGCATTGATTTAGTTGGAGAAAAAGCCGGGTTGTTGCCATCAAAAGCATGGAAAAGAAAAAATAGAAACCTGCCGTGGTACCCTGGTGAGACATTAATAACTGGTATTGGTCAAGGGTTCATTCAGGTGACACCTTTACAACTAGCTAGAGCGACGGCAACATTAGCTAACAAAGGAAAAGTAGTGTCACCCCACCTAGCTGCTCGAATAGATAATTCAAATTATACTTCGACGCATTCATCTACAGAGGAGACACAAATAAACTTAAAGGAAAAAAATGTTGAGGATATCATTTCTGCCATGGTTAATGTAATTCATGGTGCTCGCGGCACTGCAAGAACATTACGTGAGGGAATCGATTATCAAATAGCAGGTAAAACAGGAACAGCCCAGGTTTTTACCGTGAAGCAAGAAGAAAAATATGAAGAAGAAGGCTTGGATAAAAAATTAAAAGATCATGCTTTATTTATGGCATTTGCTCCCGCATCAGAACCACAAATCGCAGTGGCTGTCATTGTTGAAAATGGGGGACATGGCGGCTCAGTCGCAGCACCCATTGCTGGCAAAATAATGCGCCAATATTTAAGCTCGGCATCACTATGTAATAGGAGAGACTGTTGATCTCTGAAACTAAAGGAGAGCAATTTCACCCGCCCTCAGTTATTGGCACTATTTTACGGAAATTGCATATAGATATCCCTTTATTTATTGGTTTGATTTTAGCTTGTGCATTAAGTTTTCTCATTTTATACAGTGCAAGTGGACAAAATATTACTGTCTTAATACGGCAGGCAACACGTATTGGTGTTGCTTTTGTTTTAATGATTGTTTTAGCACATATCAATCCACGACAGTTTTATAGACACTCTGCATTATTATATATTTTGGGTGTTTTATTACTTATTGCTGTTTTGTTCGTGGGTTTAGTAGGAAAAGGGGCACAACGATGGTTGGATTTAGGTTTTTTTCGGTTTCAACCGTCAGAAATGATCAAAATAACAACGCCGATGATGATAGCCTGGTTTTTATCTAGATATTCTTTACCGCCCAAACCCAAACAGTTGATGCTGGCAGGGCTTATGATTATCATCCCTACAGTATTGATTGCAAAACAGCCAGATCTGGGAACATCATTATTAGTCGCAAGCTCGGGTGCTGCCGTGTTGTTTTTTTCCGGTTTATCTTATCGATTTATAATGGCTACTTGTGCTGTCTTAGCCTCATTGACACCTGTGTTATGGCATTTTATGAAAGACTATCAAAAAGGCAGAGTCTTAACTTTATTAAACCCTGAGGCAGACCCTATGGGTAGAGGTTATCATATTATCCAGTCAAAAATAGCCATAGGTTCGGGGGGGATGCATGGCAAAGGTTGGCTGGGTAGTACTCAATCAAAGTTGGATTTTTTACCAGAAAGTTCCACTGATTTTATTTTTGCTGTTTTTGCTGAAGAATTTGGCTTGTCAGGTTGTTTAGGCTTATTAATACTTTATTTATTGATTATTAGTCGCTGTTTATATATCGCCGTGCAAGCACAAGACACCTATAATAGATTACTGGCAGGAAGCCTGACCTTTACCTTTTTTGTCTACGTATTTGTTAATATTGGAATGGTTATTGGTGTTTTACCCGTGGTCGGAGTACCACTTCCTTTAATCAGCTATGGAGGTACATCCATGGTGACATTGTTAGCAGGATTTGGCATTTTAATGTCAATCCATACCCATAGAAAATTTTTACCAAGCTAAATAATTATGAAAAATATAATAAACAGTTTTTTGCTTATGTGTGGCATGTTGTCAGGTAGCCATACCTTAGCCGGAGTGGAAGAAACAGAGATTTTCAACCGTTTTGTAGAAACAATGACATCTCAGCATCAATTTGATGGGGCAAAGATAAAGCAATTGTTTAAATCTGTTGATATTAAACAGAATATTATTAAAGCCATGCAAAGACCGGCAGAAGGGATGCCGTGGTATAAATATAGAAAAATTTTTATGCAAAATGCACGTATTAAGAGTGGAGTGAAGTTTTGGCAAGAAAATGACAAAGCATTAACAGAAGTTGAAGCTGAATATGGCGTTCCTGCTGAAATAATTGTAGCTGTTATAGGCGTTGAAACCCTTTATGGTGCTAACACAGGGCATCACCGAGTGATTGATGCTTTAGCCACATTGGGTTTTACTTATCCTAAAAGGAGTCGGTTTTTTCTCAGTGAGCTAGAAAACTTTTTACTACTTTGTCAAGAAGAAAAAATGGACCCATTACAACCAACGGGTTCTTATGCTGGTGCAATGGGTATCCCACAGTTTATGCCCAGCAGTTATAGAGCCTATGCGGCAGATTTTGAAGAAGATGGGAAAAGAGATATTTGGACAAACCCAGCTGATGCTATTGCAAGTGTGGCTAATTATTTTGTGAAACATCATTGGCGTAAAGGCGATGCTATTACTTTTCCGGTGATTGCACAGGGAGAGTCGTTTCAACAGGGATTATCCAAAGGCTTAAAACCCGATAAAAGCTGGGCAGAATTACAGTCCTTATCAATCAGCTCAGAAGATAATATTGATGCTAAGGAAACAGTAAAGTTATTAGAATATAAGCAAGAGAAAAACAATGATTTATGGGTAGGCTTGCACAATTTTTATGTGATTACCCGCTACAATCATAGCCCCTTATATGCCATGGCTGTCTATCAATTGAGTGAAGCTGTTTACAAACAAAAACAGTTATTGCTGACTGAAAATAAACCAACTAAAAAGGCAGAAACGGCAGAAACAGCCAAATGATAAATATACTGAAAATACGGTCGCATTTCCATGGGCTCAGGACTCAGGACTCAAGACTCAGGTAACTGGAACCTCTGTTACCACACGTCATTCCCTAAGTCTGTTATCGGGAATCTCATTTTAAAGACCTGAGTTTCTGCTTAGAACATGCAAGAATGACGGAGAGTAATGCGGCTCTTATGCCATGTTCAACAAATAACTCTGAATGAAAGAGGTTTAGTTGCTCTGTGGTTGAGGTTGATTTTGTTAGTATGTTTTATCAGAAAAACGACTAAGAAATAGGCATTATTTTACCAAATACTGGTTGATTTTTCTATGGTTTTTGTTGGGTTTATTATATAAATAAAATTGTTATGGTTTTTTTAAGAGTTGGCTAATTTTAATGACATTATTTTATTTATTATTGTAAAATGAACAAACACGGGGGCGACTTGGCTTCGACGTGGGTAGCAAAACTTGGAGTGCATGCCGTGGACAGTACACCACGTAAAATCTACTGACATTAAAGTATTCGCAAATGACGAAAACTACTCAATGGCTTTAGCTGCTTAAATACAGCACCATTCTTCTGACTATATGTGCTTATGCGTGTAGAGTTTATTCTTCGGAAAAGACGCTCAGAAGTCACTTAACATAAGATCGCGTCAGGGCTTAGTTCGGAGTCCAAAACGCTAAACTAATCGAAATCGCTGATAGTTTTCTTGGCTCGTCGGGTAGCTATTAGCTAAATTAAAAGAGCGAGATAAGCATGTAGACCTTTAAGCGGAGTGCTTACGGACGCGGGTTCAATTCCCGCCGCCTCCACCATTTACCTTTCTAATAACACACATTGGAAACCATAAAAGCCAGCAAGGTTAAGCCTTCTGGCTTTTTTATTGTCCATTACCTTCAGCAATATACCTTTACAACAGAGGTACATTTACGGGATACAATGGCTGCCCAGACTTTAACACCATAAGAAATTACCAAAAATCAAGGGGTTATGAGTCCTGAGTCTTTAGTCCTGAGCCCTTGATTTTCTAATACATGAGGGACTAATTCACAATCCTTAGCGTAAAAATGGCAAGCCTGAGTCGACATCCATATTTTGCGCTCGATGACGTAATAAATGATCCATAATAGTAATTGCCATCATTGCTTCAACAATAGGTGTTGCCCTAATGCCAACACAGGGATCGTGACGCCCTTCTGTTATCACTTCAATAGCTTCACCCTTGGTATTAATGCTCTTGCCAGGTATACGCAAACTGGAAGTGGGTTTTAAAGCAATACTGGCGACTATATCCTGTCCTGTAGAAATGCCACCTAATATACCACCAGCATGGTTGCTTAAAAAACCACTGGGGGTTATTTCATCTCTAAAACAAGTGCCTTTACTGGCAATACAGTCAAAACCATCTCCAATTTCCACTCCTTTTACCGCATTAATACTCATCAGACTATGCGCTAATTCTGCATCCAGACGATCAAAGATGGGTTCACCTAAACCAGGAGGAACATGGGTAGCTATGACTTTAATTTTTGCCCCAATGGAATCCCCCGTTTTTCTCAAGGCATCCATATAGCTTTCCATTTCAGCAATTTTATTCACATCAGGACAAAAAAATGGATTGGTTGCTACAATATTAAAATCAACTATTTCTACTTTAATAGGTCCTAATTGCGACAAATAGCCGCGTATTTCAACATCATATTTCTCTTTTAAATATTTTTTGGCAATGGCTCCTGCTGCCACTCGCATTGCCGTTTCTCTAGCAGAAGAGCGTCCTCCTCCACGGTAATCTCGAAAACCATATTTATGCTGATAGGAATAATCGGCATGACCTGGACGAAAAGATTCAGCAATTTTGGAATAATCTTTAGATCGTTGATCCGTATTTTCAATAATCAAGCCAATCGGTGTCCCTGTCGTTTTACCCTCAAAAACACCGGACAAAATTTTCACCTGATCCGCCTCTCTTCGCTGAGTAGTATGTCTGGATGTACCTGGTTTTCTCCTAGCCAAATCACCCTGAATATCGGCTTCTGTTAATGCCATTCCTGGAGGACAGCCATCCACCGTACAACCTAGAGCAAGTCCATGGCTTTCACCAAAAGTAGTGACTGTGAATAATTTACCAATACTGTTACCAGACATATTAAATACTTTTTTAAATGGTTGATGATATTGCTGAACCCGCTCAGCAGTTAATAAAAAAACACCATCCTCACCCTGCTCAAAATCTAGCCAGTAAAAAGGAGTTGTCGGAAAAAGTTGTAGTAATGTTTTGCCACTACTAGCTACTTCAATAATTGAGATGCAGGAGGTTAAAAGTTGCTCATTAGTCAACCCTTAAAAACACAACAACCATCTGATTTATAACAATAAATTAAACAAAATCATAGGAAAAACAAGCAGTATTTGGTAAAATAACGGCTATTTCTTGGTCGTTTTGCTAATAAAACATACTAACAAAATCAACCCCAAACACAGAGCAACTAAAGCTCTTTTATTCAGAGTTATTTGTTGAATAGGGTATAAGATCCGCGTCACTCCCTCCGTCATTCCTGCATGTTCTAAGCAGGAATCCAGATATTTAAAACGAGATTCCCGATAACAGACTTCGGGAATGACGTGTGGTAACAGAAGTTCCAGTTACTTTAGTCTTTAGTCCTGAGTCCTGAGTCCTGAGTCTTTAGTCTTTAGTCTTTAGTCTTTAGTCTTTAGTCTTTAGTCTTTAGTCTTTAGTCTTTAGTCTTTAGTCTTGAGTCTTGAGTCTTGAGTCTTGAGTCTTGAGTCTAGAGTCCTGAGTCTTTAATTTTTATATGCCTTTTTTGTTTGACTGATTCAAGCACTGCATTAATGATCTGGCAATTTTCTTTGGCATCATCTAAAGAAAGGCTAGGTTTCTCATTATTCAGAACACATTGGCTAAAGTGTTCTACTTCAAGACAGAAATGATTGGCTAGTTCCAGCGTTTCCTGTTCTTGCTGACCTGCTTCTGTCCACCATGAAATCAGAGGAGTTTCGGCTGATTTAGCCCAGACGTTATGACATTTTAAGCCCCCTTTGCTACCGACAACTTCGTATTCAGCACGGCGAGCGTGTTCAAAACCAAAATCAAATTGTGCATATTTACCATCAGCAAAATCAATAATGCCAGTACAACTGACATCAGCACCGCTATCAATATGTTTTGCCATCGCCGAAACAGAAACAGCTGCTACGCCATAAAATGGCAGTCTGGCTGCATGTATAGCATAACAGCCAATATCCCACATGGCACCACTGCCATTTTCTATGGAGTCTGCAATGCGATAATGACGGGCAGCTTGCATCATATAAGAAAAACAAGACCGTACTGATCGCACTTCGCCAATAATTCCAGAATCAATAATTTCTTTAACACGAGCATGTTGCGGGTGAAAGCGATACATAAAGCCTTCCATCACAATCACATTATTATTTTTTGTAGCGGCTACAATGGTATCAATGTCACTGACATTTAATGCCATGGGTTTTTCACATAATACATGTTTACCTTTTTCTATGGCACGCAAAGTCCATCTGACATGCTCATGTGTGGCTAAAGGAATGTAAACAGCTTGAATACTATCGTCTTCAAGCAAGGCTTCTGGATTATCATAAATAGTGACATTTTCTTGATTCGGTGCATATTGTGCCAATGTTTTTGTAGCAGCACCTGGGCGACGACTCGCTATAGCGACAAGTTCACTATTTTTAGCTTCTACAATAGCTGGCATTAATTGTTGATTAATGCGGGCTGCACCTAATATTCCCCAGCCTAGTTTTGCAATTTTATTCATCATGTTTCCTGATCTAGTGTTGAAACTATTTGAGTAATAGCCATAGTTAAAATCTTTAATTCACGTTGTTCTATTATATAAGGTGGCATTAAATAAATTAAGCGATTAAATGGGCGTATCCACACCCCCGCATCTACAAATTGAGCTTGTAATGTTTGTAGATTAATTTCATGATGCAATTCGACAACACCAATAGCCCCTAAAACACGCACATCTTTAACCTGTGGAAATTGTTTGCAAGGTGCTAAACCCGTTTTTAGATGTGTTTCTATTTGTTTGATTTGTTGCTGCCAGGGAGAGTTTAGCAGTATTTTAAGACTGGCTAAAGCAACACTACAGGCTAGTGGGTTAGCCATAAATGTTGGGCCGTGCATAAAAAGCCCCGGTTCTCCATTGCTGATGGTTTCGGCAATATGCTTTGTGCTTAATGTGGCAGCCAGTGTCATGTATCCGCCGGTGAGTGCTTTGCCTAGACAGAGAATGTCAGGTTCAATACCTGCATGTTCACAAGCAAATAACTTGCCGGTGCGACCAAAGCCTGTAGCAATTTCATCCAAAATCAGTAAAACATCATATTGCTTGCATAATATTTTGACTCGTTTTAAATATTCTGGCGAATAAAAATTCATACCACCAGCACCTTGTACAATCGGTTCTAAAATAATAGCGGCAATCTGCCGATGATGGTTTTTTAATTGTAAAGCAAGCGGTGCAATATCACTTTCTGAACAAGCTTGATCAAATCGACAGGTGGGCGAATCTGCAAAAAACTGGGGACATAAAGTGTTAGCAAATAAACTATGCATGCCATTAACAGGGTCACTAACAGACATCGCAGCAAAAGTATCACCATGATACCCTTGTCGAATAGTTAAAAACTTGTTTTTAATAGGCAGCTTTTTTGCATACCAATATTGAATAGCCATTTTCATTGCCACTTCTACTGATACAGAGCCAGAATCAACAAAAAATACGGTTTGTAGACTTTTTGGGGTGATGTCAACTAAATAAGTCGCCAAATCAACCGCAGGTTGATGAGTCAAACCACCAAACATAATATGCGCCATTTTTTGCAATTGTTCAGTGATCGCCTGATTTATCTGTGGATGATTATAGCCATGAATGGCACTCCACCAAGATGACATACCATCAATTAATATACCACCATCAAGCAATTTGATATGCACACCATCTGCAGATTCAACAGGATAAATTGGCTGATCAGAATCAATAGCACTGTAGGGGTGCCACACATATTGCCGATCGTTTTTTAGTATTGATGAACGGTTTGTCATTATTGCCTACTATTTGGGTTGGTAAATGAGTGACGCTTTAAGTGGTCATCTGGATTTCTTGGTTAGCATTTTTCTTTGGTTTGCAACCTATTCATCAAGAGACCTCAGCATAACTCTGGACGGATAAAAAAGGCTAGAAGTTTTTTATCCGTCCAGAGTTATGCTGAGGTTTCAATAAGGCAACTCGCAACAAATAACCCCGCGTTCTAAGCAGAAATCCAGATGTTTAAAACGAGATTCCCGATAACAAACTTCGGGAATGACGTATGGTAACAGAGGTTCCAGTTACTTGAGTCTTGAGTCTTGAGTCTTGAGTCTTGAGTCTTGAGTCTTGAGTCTTGAGTCTTGAGTCTTTCGTCTTTCGTCTTTCGTCTTTCGTCTTTCGTCTTTCGTCTTGAGTCTTGAGTCTTGAGTCTTGAGTCTTGAGTCTTGAGCCCTGAGCCCTGAGCCCTAAGTCCTTATTGCCAGAATGATGGAACTGCAATTTAATCGGTTTTAGAGTATATGAAAGCATGTATTTTCGGTATAATCGCAAGATTAAGCTATTTTTGCTTGGGGATTAACTAAAGTAGTCATAGTATTAAGGTGAAAACTGGAGTTTTTTGAATGAACAAAATGTTAATTACGGATGGCTTGGATCATGAAGATATTGATCCAGTTGAAACACAGGAATGGATTGATGCATTACGATCTGTTATAGAAAAGGAAGGTCATCAACGTGCACATTTTTTAGTCGATCAATTATTGTCTTCAGCAAGAAAATTTGGCTCAGACATTCCTTTTAGTGCCAACACTGAATATCTGAATACTATTTCAGTCGAGCAACAACCGCAAATGCCAGGTGATAGCACTATAGAACAAAAAGTACGCTCTTATATTCGCTGGAATGCCATGATGATGGTGTTGAGAGCCAACAAGCATACTAATGTCGGTGGACATATTGCCAGTTTTGCATCTGCTGCAACTCTTTACGATGTTGGTCAAAATCATTTTTGGCATGGTGCGACAGAAGAGAACCCAGGGGATTTGGTTTTTACCCAAGGTCACTCTGCACCAGGTATGTATGCAAGAGCCTTTTTACAAGGTCGTCTAAGTAGTGAACAATTAGATAAATTTCGCCAGGAAGTTGATGGTAATGGCTTGCCTTCATATCCCCATCCTTGGTTAATGTCTGATTTCTGGCAATTCCCTACCGTCTCTATGGGGCTAGGGCCTATTATGGCCATCTATCAAGCGCGTTTTATGCGTTATATCCAAGACCGTGGTTTTGCTGATACTTCTGAACGTAAAGTTTGGGCTTTTTTAGGCGATGGCGAAACTGATGAGCCAGAATCTCTTGGTGCTATTGGAATGGCTGGTAGAGAACACTTGGACAATTTGGTTTTTGTTATTAACTGTAACTTACAACGTCTGGATGGTCCTGTTCGTGGTAATGGTAAGATTATTCAAGAATTGGAAGCTGAATTTCGTGGTGCGGGTTGGCAAGTGATTAAAGTGGTATGGGGGCATGGTTGGGATGCTCTCTTAGTGCGTGATAAAGAAGGTTTATTAGCCAAACGCATGATGGAATGTGTCGATGGAGATTATCAGACTTTTAAATCTAAAGACGGTGCTTATGTTCGGGAACATTTCTTCAATACTGCTGAATTAAAAGCGATGGTCAGTGATTGGTCAGATAATGATATCTGGCGATTAGATCGTGGAGGACATGATCCTTTCAAAGTATTTGCTGCTTATCAAAAAGCAATTAATCATAAAGGACAGCCCACTGTTATTTTAGCCAAAACCATTAAAGGTTATGGTATGGGATCATCAGGTGAGGCACAAAATACTTCACACCAACAAAAAAAAATGAGTATGGAGTCGCTGAGACGCTTCAAAGAAAAATATTCATTACCAGTAGAAGACTCAGAATTAGAAGGGCTACCGTATCTTAAATTCGCAGAAGGTTCAGCGGAATTGGATTACATGATGGCTAAACGTAAGGAATTAGGCGGTTATATTCCTTCCAGACGAACTCAGACCATACCTTTGGATGTACCTGCTTTGGCAGACTTCAAACCCTTATTGGCAGGAACCAGTGAAGGACATGAAAGTTCAACCACAATGGCTTTTGTACGTATGCTGGGTATTCTGGTTAAAGATAAAAATATTGGTAAACGCATAGTACCGATTGTACCGGATGAATCACGTACCTTTGGCATGGAAGGCATGTTCAGGCAATTAGGTATTTGGTCTCAAGTAGGTCAGTTATATACGCCGCAAGATGCTGAGCAATTAATGTATTACAAAGAAGATAAACACGGACAAGTTTTACAAGAAGGGATTAATGAAGCAGGTGGCATGTGTGACTGGATAGCTGCTGGAACAGCGTATTCTGCACATAATGTACCACTGATTCCTTTTTATATTTTTTATTCTATGTTTGGTTTTCAACGTGTAGCTGATCTTATCTGGGCTGCTGGCGATCAATGTACGCGTGGCTTCTTATTAGGTGCCACAGCAGGTAGAACAACACTGAATGGTGAAGGTCTGCAACATGAAGATGGACATAGTCAGGTTTATGCTGCAACTGTACCGAATTGTGTATCTTATGATCCGACTTTTTCTTATGAAGTAGCAGTGATCATTCAAGACGGTATGAAACGTATGTATGTTGACAGAGAAAATGTTTTTTATTACATCACGTTGATGAATGAAAACTATAAACAACCTGCATTACCCAAAGGAGCTGAAGAAAATATTCTGAAAGGCATGTATTTATTTCAGAAAGGTAAAAATAACAAATCACCGCGTGTACAATTATTAGGTTCAGGTACTATTTTTAATGAATCTGTCGCGGCTGCACAGTTATTGAGGGATGATTGGAAAGTGGAAGCAGATATTTGGAGTTGCCCAAGTTTTAATGCGTTAGGCAAAGATGGTCAAAGCTGTGAGCGTTGGAATCGTCTGCATCCAACAGAAGTAGCTAAAGTATCTCATGTTACTCGTTGTTTAAGTGATGCTGAAGGACCAGTAATAGCCAGCACTGATTATGTCCGTGCTTTTGCTGAACAAATCAGAGCTTATGTGCCTGGATCTTATACAGTATTAGGTGCTGATGGTTTTGGTCGATCCGACACCCGTGAAAACTTACGCCTTTTCTTTGAAATAAACCGATACCACATTGTAATTGCCGCACTAAAAAGTTTGGCTGATAACGGAAAATTCGATTTAGCTAAAATAGATGTTGCTATTGCAAAATATGATATTAACCCTGATATATCAGCACCTTGGCTGGTATAAGAGTTTAAATAATGAGCGAATTAACAGAAATTAAAATCCCCGATTTAGGCGGTGCCGATTCCGTTGAGATTGTTGAGGTTCTAATTAAAGCGGGTGATACCGTTGAAAAAGAACAAACCTTGGCAGTTATGGAAAGCGATAAAGCCACGATGGATTTACCTGCAAATGAGGCAGGGACAATTCAGGAAGTGCTTTTTAAAGTCGGCGATAAGGTGTCCCAAGGCACTTTGGTTGCTATGTTGCAGGCTGGAGCCAGTGCAGCAGCACCCGCTGATGCCACAGCACCCGCTGAAAAAAAACCCGAGGAAGCAACTAAAATTGAGAAACCAGTCGAAGCAAAACCCGTACAAGTTAAAGCAACACCTGAAATTAAAGCATCGGTAATTAGCAATAGCCAAGCACATGCCACACCCTGTGTACGTTTATTCGCCAGAGAATTAGGCGTAGATTTATCTAAGATCACTCAGGGTAGCGGACGTAAAGACCGCATTCTTAAAGAAGATGTCCAAGAATATGTAAAAAAAGTAATGTCGCAAGGTGCTGCACAGGTTACTGGAGTCGGTATCCCACCTATTCCTGAAATTGATTTTAGCCAATTTGGTGAAACAGAAGTTCAAGCACTTAGCAAGATTAAACATTTAACAGGCGACCACATGGTTCGCGTCTGTTTGAATGTACCGATGGTAACGCAGCATGATGAAGTTGATATTACTGAAATGGAAGCGTTTAGGCAAAACACTAATTCAAGCAAACCAGAAATCAAATTAACGGGTTTGGTTTTTATTATCAAAGCTTTGGTAACTGCACTGCAAAAATTTCCACAATTTAACAGTTCGCTTTCTGCTGATGGACAGTCCTTAATCTATAAAAAATATTTTAATATTGGGATTGCGGTTGAAACCCCCAATGGTTTGACAGTTCCCGTGATACACGGCGCTGATAAAATGAGTCTTAATCAATTATCAGCCACTTTAGGTGATTTAAGTAGCAAAGCCCGTAACGGCAAATTGCCGCCTTCTGCGATGCAAGGCGGTTGTATGACTATCTCTAGTTTAGGCGGTATTGGCGGCACTGCATTTACGCCGATAGTGAATGCGCCAGAAGTGGCTATCTTAGGTGTTAGTCGTTCTAAAATGCAACCGTTTTGGAATACTACAGAGTTTGTTCCCCGTTTAATGTTGCCTTTGGACTTAAGCTACGATCATCGTGTCATTGACGGTGCAGAAGCAGCACGATTCTTAGTGGCATTAACTCAGTATTTAGGCGATATTCGCCGATTATTATTATAGACAGGGAATCAATATTATGAACGATACACAACATGCAGAGGTTTTAGTTTTAGGTGGCGGTCCTGGTGGTTATAGCGCTGCATTTCGTGCCGCAGATTTAGGTAAACAAGTCACTTTAATTGAACGCTATCCAGTGATTGGTGGTGTTTGTCTTAATGTCGGCTGTATTCCTTCAAAAGCCTTATTACACATGGCACAAATTATTCATGAAGTGGATGAAGTAGCCAATCATGGTATCAGCTATGGCAAACCCAATTTTGAATTAGACAAAATCAAGGACTGGAAAGAAAGTATAACTCAATCTTTAAATACGGGTCTGGAAGGGCTTATCAAACAACGCAAAATTACCTTGCTACAGGGTATGGGTTCATTTGCCTCAGCCAATTCTATTGTGGTGGATTCAGAATCAGGTCATCAAACCATTACCTTTGATAATGCCATTATTGCAGCAGGCTCTCAACCGACTAAAATCCCTGTATTTCCAAATGATGATCCCAGATTATGGGATTCAACTGATGCATTAGAGTTGCATGAAGTGCCTAAAAAACTATTGATTGTTGGTGGAGGCATTATTGGTTTAGAAATGGCAACAGTTTATCATGCCTTAGGTTCAAAAATCAGCGTGGTTGAATTGATGGATCAAATCATTCCAGGTTGTGATGCCGATTTAGTTCGACCTCTATATAAACGTATTAAAAAACAATACGAGAATATTTGGTTAGAAACTAAAGTAGAAGAAATAAAACCATTAAAGAAAGGTTTAAAAGTCACTTTATCGGGTAAAAAAGCACCTGAGTCAGAAACCTTTGATGCGGTTTTAGTGGCAGTCGGGCGCAAACCCAATGGCTTTAAAATAGCCGCAGACAAAGCGGGTGTTGAAGTTGATGACATGGGCTTTATTAATGTTGATGAACAACAAAAAACCAATATTGACAATATTTTTGCTATTGGTGATATAGCAGGTAATCCCATGTTAGCGCATAAAGCGGTACATGAAGGTAAAGTCGCAGCAGAAGTAATTTCTGGTATTAAATCTGGTTTTGATGCCTTAACTATTCCAGCGGTAGCTTATACCGATCCAGAAGTTACCTGGATGGGCTTGACTGAAAATCAGGCGAAAAAAGAGGGTATTGAATATGATAAAGCTTCTTTTCCTTGGGCGGCTAGTGGTCGTTCACTCAGCTTAGGTAGAAATGAAGGTATTACCAAAATATTATGCGATAAAGAAACGGGGCGAGTATTAGGTGCAGGCATGGTAGGTCCTAATGCGGGTGAATTAATAGCCGAAGCTGTTTTAGCCTTGGAAATGGGTGCTGATGCAGAAGATATTGGTTTATCCATTCACCCACATCCCTCTTTATCCGAGACCTTTGGCTTTGCCGCTGAAATGATTACTGGAACAATTACTGATTTATATATCAAGAAAAAATAATCAAACAATAGAGTGGATGAGAAATAGCGTTATTCATCGTCTTACTTTTAAAAAAAGTCTGATTACACCAAATTACATTAATTTAACTAGCCAAAAAATATGACAGTTAACGATAAAAACTTTAAAAATGCACTTAAATTGTGGGCAAGTGGCGTTACCGTAGTAACTGCACAAACGGAGAAATTCGGTTTAAAAGGTATGACAGCAACATCTTTTAGCAGTGTATCTATAGATCCACCACAAATTTTGGTGTGCATTAATAAAACAGCAGATACGGGTGATGCGGTATTCGATGGTAAATTATTTGCAGTTAATATTTTAACGGTTGAGCAACAAGAAGTATCTAATCAGTTTGCTGGTGGGGCTACTCAGGAAGAGCGTTTTGCTAATGTGAAGTGGCATACAGGTGATACAGGTTCGCCTATATTTGTTGATGCTTTAGCATCAATAGAATGTACAGTAGTTCAGCAAGTATTAGCAGGTACTCATTGGATAGTGATTGGCGAAGTGCAGAATGTTAATTGTCAAAAGGGAGAGCCTTTGCTTTATTATAACTCGGCATATCGTGAATTAAGTAGCTAAGGCAACTGGTAACAAATAACCCACCCATCTTGTTGCTCTTTTATCCATCTTAGGCGTTGCAAAAAAAACGAGCGAGTGCCATTGTATGTACGAAAGAAAAGGCCAAGAAAAAACCAGCATTCAGAATGATTCTTTTATTATTAGAGACCTCAGCATAACTCTGTTTATGGATGGGAACTATCTATGTGCAGCCTTTATTAATTAAAGGTAAACTAACGCTTACAACCTTTTATTTCAAACTAAAATTCGGGAAAATACCATGACTTTTGTCGTTACAGAAAACTGTATTAAGTGTAAATTTACAGATTGTGTTGATGTCTGCCCAGTAGACTGCTTTCACGAAGGCCCTAACTTTCTAGTAATTAATCCTGATGAATGTATTGATTGTACCTTGTGCGAGCCTGAATGCCCCGCAGAAGCAATTTTTGCAGAAGATGAACTACCACAGGATCAAGAACATTTTATTGCCTTAAATGCTGAACTAGCAACCGCCTGGCCCACTATCACCGAAGTAAAAGGCCCTTTGGAAGATGCTGAAGAATGGAACGGAAAAGCAGGAAAAATAGAATTTTTAGAAAAATAATGTAAATTTTGGCTTTCGCATATACAAATTGTTTTCATGCTTTTCTGATCCCATGAAAACACTTGTTCAAATAATTAGTCAACGCTTAAAAAGACTAAAGATTAAAGACTAAAGACTCAAGGCTTAGGGCTTAGGACTAAAGTAACTGGAACCTCTGTTACTACACGTCATTCCCGAAGTCTGTTATCGGGAGTCTCGTTTTAAACATCTGGATTCCTGCTTAGAACATGCAGGAATGATGGAGGGAGTGAAGCGGATCTTATACCCTATTCAACAAATAACTCTGAATGAAAAAGGTTTAGTTGCTCTGTTTGGGGTTGATTTTGTTAGTATGTTTTTATCAGCAAAACGACCAAGAAATAGGTATTATTTTACCAAATACTGGTTGATTTTCCTATGTATTTTGTTTGTTTTATTATTATAAATCAAGTTGTTATGGTGTTTTTAAGGGTTGGCTAATTATTTTCAAAAGCAACAACCGTCTTTTTATCGACCTGATAGGTCTTTTTGTTGATGGATTTTTGGTTATGAGGACTAATAATATCAGCAGGTGATTGTTCTGAAGTATCAATTGCCAGACACCAAGTTTTATTTTTTATGACGGGTAATTCAACTGTGGTTTTTTGATCTGACATATTAATAACCACATGGAGATCTGCTTCATTAACCGTTGTTCCTGCCAAGGTAAGCGCTAACAGACGAGTTTCTGGGTCATTCCATAAAGGCTTGTCTAGTTTTGCACCATGCCAGCTAATATCTTTAATACCCCTTTCTTCAACTATATTACCGGTTAAAAAACGTCTGCGCATGATGGAACCATGACGTTTTCGTAGCGCGATCATTTGTTGAACAAAACGTAATATATCGCTATTTTCCAGAGCCATTTCCCAATTAATCCAGGTTAATTCATTATCCTGGCAGTAACCATTATTATTACCTTGTTGGGAATTAAGTATTTCATCACCAGCAAGGATCATAGGTACGCCTTCGCTGAGTAATAAAATAGCAAAGGCATTTTTTACTTGTTTGTGACGATGTTTGGTGATTTTTGGGTCATTGGTTTCACCTTCTTCACCGCAGTTGTAGCTGAGGTTATTACTACAGCCATCTCTGTTGTCTTCACCGTTAGCACCATTGTGTTTTTCGTTATAGCTAAACAAGTCGTTAAGGGTGAAACCATCATGGCAGGTGATAAAGTTAATACTGTTAATGGGTAAACCAGCTTGATGTTGATAAAGGTCGCTACTGCCAGAAATACGAGTGGCTAATTCTTGAATTTTACCATTATCACCACGTAGTACCTCGCGGATAACATCTCTGTATCTACCATTCCATTCTGCCCAACGATGACCTGGGAAGCTACCGACTTGATAAAGCCCAGTAGCATCCCATGCTTCTGCAATGAGCTTTGTTTGTGCCAGTTGTTCAGACAGTTCTATCGCCCATAAAACGGGAGGATCTTCAAGCACAACGCCACCTTCGCCTCTTGCCAAAGCACTGGCTAAATCAAAACGAAAACCATCAACGTGCATTTCTCGAACCCAATATTCAAGGCTACTGACAATAAAAGAAGAAACTAAAGGGTGGTTTGCATTGACGGTATTACCGCAACCTGTATAGTCATGCAAAATACTTTTGTCATCTTTTTCATGGTGATAGAAAATATTTTCACCAATACCTCGAAAATTAATGATAGGGCCGCTGCTACCAGCCTCGGAAGTATGGTTGTAAACAACATCTAAAATAATGCCGATACCTGCATTATGCAATGCTTTGACCATGTCTCGAAATTCTTCAATATGTGTGCCTTGTTCTGGTGTCACACAAAAGCCAGGATGAGGGCTAAAAAAACTATGCGTGCTATATCCCCAGTAGTTTTTTAGACCTAGGCCTGCTGTACCTTGCGGAATATCCTGTTCATCAAAAGCCATGATAGGGAGTAATTCAACATGGGTAATACCCAATTTTTTAAGATAAGGGATTTTTTCAACGACGCCTGAAAATGTACCTGGGTTTTTAACTTTTGAAGAAGGGTGGTTGGTATATCCGCCGACATGCATTTCATAGATAATCGATTTCTCACTGGTAATGCGTAAAGGCTTATCATTTTCCCAGTTATAATTATCCTCATTGCTGACCATGCAACGCATGGCTGTAGCCTGATTATCACCAGAGTTGCAGGCAGCCTGTCGATCCCAATTTACATCAGAGACAATGCGCGCCCAAGGATCGATCAGTTGCTTTTCCTTATCAAAATGTAGCCCTGCTTCTTTGGGTTCATTGAGTCCATCTAAACGCCATGTGTACCAAGTGCCTGTCGGTAAATCGATCACAAAAATATGCCAGGAAAAAAAAGTTTTATGACTCTTTTCATCCAGTTGAATGATTTGAAAAGGATTTTTGCTTTGAGATGTTTTAAATAGTAAAAGTTCTACTTGTGTAGCATGGCGACTAAAAATTGAGAAGTTGACGCCTTCTTTTTTTTGTTTTGCACCTGATGGATAAGTTTGTCCAGGCTTAAATGAATATTTTTTATTTGACATAGTTAGTGTTTTTTTCTCTATAAAATGCAGTGCTTTTAAAAAAAGCGCAATTGCATTTAAAGAGTGGAATTGAGAGTAGGCTTTTTTAGAGCCTGACAAGTGTATTTATCAATTAGAGACCTCAATTAATTTAAAAAAATATTGATGTACTAGATTGGGTTAAGCGCCATATTATGCAATATTTTTTAGCCACAAAGCAAAGAGATTTATAGCTAAATAAAACCGTATGATATTCAAATAGAATTGCCTGCAACTATTATTTTATTCTCCTCTTTTTACTCCAAGTATTCTATATTAAATCAATTTCTTAGCATTAAATACTACTATATTCAATAAGTAAATATACTAATATAGTGCTTATATTAGGGCTTTATGTGTTTGTTAAAAATAGGGGGTTACTTATTGATAATCCCCCATTTTTAGTGAGTTCATAAAATGATAATATGGGTGCTATATTGGTGTATTTATTTGTTGAATATGGTATTATGTCAGAGCAATCAAAACCCCCTACCCTATTCATAGCTTTTTATATTTTTTTCAACGGCTTATAGTTTATGGACGAGAACTAGCTAAAGTATAAATTGCTAATTTTTTTATTGGCATGACTAATGCTTGAATAGTATTAACTTTGTTACTTAAGGAACCTTAATGTCTGCTAAGCAATTAAATTTACTAGCATTTAATAAACCAGAGATCAGAACATTACATCTGACTTGGTTTGCTTTTTTTATTAGTTTTATGGTCTGGTTTGCACATGCACCTTTAATGGTTGTTATTCGTGAATCCATGCACTTAACTGAACAAGAAGTCAAAATACTCTTAATTTTGAATGTTGCTTTAACCATTCCTGCTCGAATAGTGGTCGGTATGTTGGTTGATAAATACGGCCCTAGACAGATGTTTTCTTCTATTTTGATTCTAGGTGGATTGATTAGTATTGGCTTTGCTTTCACTCAAACCTATCAGCAGTTAGCTATTGTGCGGTTTTTATTAGGATTTGTCGGTGCTGGTTTTGTGGTGGGGATACGGATGATTTCAGAATGGTTTCCCGCAAGACAAACAGGAGTTGCACAAGGTATATACGGAGGATGGGGTAATTTTGGATCAGCTGGTGCAGCTATTTTATTACCTTCAATTGCGCTTTATTTTGGTGCTGAAAATGGTTGGCGATATGCCATAGGTTCTACCGGTGTTTTAGCTATTGTATATGGTTGCATTTACTATTTTAGTGTATCTAATACGCCTAAAGGGGCGACTTACTTTAAACCTAAAAAAATGGGTGCGATGGAAGTCACTAGCAAAACAGATCTGGTTTTATATATTCTAATGAATATACCTATGTACCTAGCTTTAAGTGTTTTAACATGGAAATTATCCGCTAAAATGCAGTGGATTGATCCTGTTGTCTCTTATGCTATCTATGCAACATTGATTGTTTTGTACCTTTATCAAGTCAAGAAAATTATTCAACTCAATCAAGCAATATTTCATACCGAAACGCCTGAGGTTCAGCGTTATGCTTTTAAGCAAATAGCGATTCTGGATTTAGCTTATATGTTAACTTTTGGTGCAGAGCTAGCTGTTTGTTCTATGTTGCCGCTTTATTACGTGGATACATTTAATGTAGAGCCAATTTTGGCAGGTATATTAGCCGGTATTTATCCCTTTATTAATCTTTTTGCTCGACCTGCGGGAGGATGGTTAAGTGATAAGTTTGGGCGTAAACTAACGCTAAGTATTGTAACCAGCGGTGCGGCTATTAGTTTTTTTATTTTAAGTAATGTCAGTACTGAGTGGGCTTTATGGGCCGTGGTTGCAGTGACTATTTTATGTGGCATCTTTTCTAAAGCAGGCTCGGGTGCTGTTTATGCCATGGTACCTTTAATTCAACGCCGGATGACTGGGCAGTTTGCTGGCATGGTAGGCGCTTTTGGTAATGTAGGTGGATTGGCTTTTCTTACTGTACTGTCTTTTGTAGATACTAATATCTTCTTTATGACGATTGCCGCGACTGCCGTCTTTGTTTTTTTAATGATACTTATTTTTCTCAATGAACCTTCTGGAAGTATGTTTGAAGTATTGGAAGATGGTACCGTTGAAATGATCAATGTTAAATAATAAAACCATGTCATCACAAATACTTAGAATTAGTACCGGCGCATATTCCACTCAAGGTATCAAAGAAGATAATGAAGATTCTTTAGGTGCACTGATACCTAAAGAACCTAGTTTAACTAATAAAGGAATTACCATTGCTATTGCCGATGGTATGAGTGGTTGCGATGATGGCAAGCAAGCCAGTCAATGTTGTGTGGGTGGGTTTTTAAATGATTATTACAGTACGCCTGATTCTTGGTCAGTAAAAACCTCAGGACAAAAAGTTCTGTCAGCAACAAATACTTGGTTATATAGCCAAGGTATTGCAAGAGGAGCAAGCAATAAGGGTTTAGTAAGTACTTTAAGTGTTATCGTGCTTAAATCGACAACGGCTCATATATTTCATATTGGTGACTCTCGGATTTATCGTTTACGCAAAGGTAATTTAGAGCAAATGACGCGAGATCATCGCGTTTGGGCCTCAGAAACGATTAATTACTTAAATAGAGCGATGGGAATAGAGCCGCGCCTTGAAGTCGATTACAAAGCATTTCCTGTTCAGTTGGATGATTTGTTCTTACTAACGACTGATGGTGTGCATGATTTTATCAATGATAAAGTCATTAAGAAAATGCTTAGCACGGATAAAGACTTAGATGAAATGGCTGCATCATTGGTTAAAAGTGCAGTAGAAGGAGGTAGTAATGACAATTTAAGTTGTCAATTGGTAAAAATTGAACAATTGCCTATTGCTGAGAAAAATGAGATTTTGAGGCAACATGCTAACTTGCCTTTTCCGCCAGACCTGTCGCCCGGTATGATTTTAGATGGATACAGAATTGAGGCCGAGTTACATGCCAGTAAGCGGACACAAATTTATCGTGCTTTTGATACTAAAACCAATAAACAGGTAGTATTAAAGACACCTTCCGTTAATTATGATGATGATACCCAATATATAGAAAACTTTTTACATGAAGAGTGGGCTGGAAAAAGAATAAATCATCTCAATGTAATAAAGGTGCTAGATACAGATCGCGTTAAAACCTGCATTTATTATGTGACAGAATATATTGATGGTCAGACTTTGCGTGATTGGATGGATGCAAATAAAAAACCTTATATTCGTGAAATCAGAGAAATAGTTAAGAAAATAGCCAGTGGTTTAGGGGCTTTTCATCGTATGGAAATGATACATCAGGATTTAAAACCTGAGAATATTATGTTTACCCACGATGGAATAGTAAAAATTATCGACTTTGGATCTGTCAAAATTGCTGGGATTTCTGATATTGCTTCTTTAGAACAAAATGATGTCAAAGATGAAAATATACTAGGCACCCTAAATTATTCTGCGCCAGAGTATCATCTAGGTCAGCGAGGCTCAGTTAAATCCGACTTATACTCACTCGCTGTGATTACTTACGAAATGATCAATGGTTCTTTACCCTTTTGTGGCGATATGCCAGAAAAACCCAATAAAATAAATTTGGCAAAGATGGAGTATGTTCCTAGTATGCAAGTCAATCCGATGGTGCCTTTATGGATAGATGGTGCATTAAAAAAAGGGTGCAGTGTTAATCCTCTAGTTAGATACGAGGCTATTTCAGAATTTATTTACGATATTACAACACCTAATGCTTTGTTTTTACGCTCAAGTGAATTTGTACCGCTAATTGAGCGAAACCCGCTGGTTTTTTGGAAAACCCTATCCGCTATTTTGACCTTGGCTAATGTGGTATTACTTTGTTTAAATTTTTCATAAGGTTTGAATTCACATTATAAGTGCAACACTCGTAGTCGATAAAAAGGGTATGTGGTTTTTAAGGGTTGACTAAATAACCATCTATACCTGTTAAAGTGATTAATTAATTGTCAGTTTGTGGGCCTATAAATAATTCTGTGCTATTCACCATCCAGCACTTGTGCAGACTGCATAAAATTAATAGGGGCATCCGTTTCATTTTCAAAAACGACTATTTCCCAGGCATCTGGATTTTGTTGCAAAGCACGTAATAACTTATTATTTAGAGCGTGCCCTGATTTAAAACCTTTAAACTCACCAATTAAACTATGCCCTAATAAATAAAGGTCGCCAATCGCATCTAAAATTTTATGTTTAACAAATTCATCAGCATAACGAAGCCCATCTTCATTTAAAACCTTATCATCATCTACTACAATGGCATTGTCTAAACTACCACCTAAGGCAAGGTTATTTTCTCTTAAAAACTCAATATCCTTCATAAAACCGAACGTTCTAGCTCGACTCACTTCTTTCACAAAAGTAGTTGAAGAGAAATCCATGGTTGAGGTTTTTAAATGATCAGGAAATGCAGGATGATCAAAATCTATGGTAAAAGTTACTTTAAAACCTTCAAAAGGTACAAAAGTAGCCCATTTATCACCCTCTTCAACTCTAATTTCTTGTTTAATCCTGATATATTTTTTAGGACTATTTTGCTCTTCCACGCCTGCTGACTGTAGTAAAAACACAAAAGGCCCTGCACTACCATCCATAATAGGTACTTCTGCTGAGGTTACATCCACAATGGCATTATCAATGCCTAAGCCAGCCAAGGCTGAGAGCAAATGTTCAATGGTGGCAACTTTTACACCCTCTTTAACCAAAGTGGTAGACAAAAGGGTTTCGCCTACATTTTCTGGTGTTGCTTCGATGGTGACAGGGTTTTCTAAATCAGTCCGACGAAATCGAATACCTGTATCGGCTTCTGCAGGGTATAAAGTCAAATAAACTCTGTCACCACTGTGTAATCCAACACCTGTTGCTCTTATTGTGTTTTTAAGCGTTCTTTGTTTAATCATAATAGTCAAGCATCTAAGCACTTATTGCTGATAAAAAAATGAGTGGATAATTTTGTCATAATTCGATTAAACAAACTTAATCAGCCTGCCGTCTTAAAAATGCCGGTACATCAAGATAATCAAGATTCATATCTTGCTTAGGTTGCGCACCAAAACGTGTTTCTTTTGCTTGTTCTTTTCTATTATGTCTAATCACCGTAGGTTTATCCAATACATCATAATTAATGTCGCCCGTTGTTGCTTTTTTAACAATATTTGCTGAAGTATATGCAACTGATTTACCCATTCCTGTTGCCACTACAGTCACCTTAATTTCATCGCCCATATCTGGGTTGATCGCTGTACCAATTTTCATATCGGCTTCTTCTGAGGCAAAAGCATGCATGATACTACCAATTTCATCAAACTCTGTTAAATCCATATCTTTTGCAGTGATATTAACTAAAATGCCATGAGCACCTTGCAAATTAATATCTTCTAGCAGTGGACAAGCAATGGCTTTTTCTGCAGCTTCTCTGGCACGGTTATCACCCGAAGCGGAACCTGACCCCATAATAGCTGACCCCATATTACTCATTACTGTTTTTACATCGGCAAAGTCAACATTAATTAAGCCAGGATGAGTGATTAACTCAGTAATACCTTGTACTGCGTCTAATAAAACATCATTAGCTGCTTTAAAGGCGTTGAGTAATGATAAATCGCTTCCCAACACAGGTAATAATTTTTGGTTTGGAATAATAATCAATGAGTCTACATTTTTTTCTAACTCACCAATACCAGTATCAGCGACTGTTCTTTTCTTTTTTCCTTCAAAATCAAAAGGCTTAGTCACTACTGCAACGGTTAGAATGTTCATTTCTCTTGCTATTTCAGCAATCACTGAAATTGCACCTGTCCCAGTTCCACCGCCCATTCCAGCAGTTAAAAACACCATATCAGCCCCATCAATCACTTCTTTGATATGATCGCGGTTTTCTTCCGCAGCTTGTTTTCCTACTTCAGGTCTTGTTCCTGCACCTAAACCTTTGGTTAATTCAACGCCCAGTTGTACGCGAGTATCAACATTCAATCGTCGCAATGCCTGAGCATCTGTATTTGCACAAATAAATTGCACCCCGTCAATATCACTTTGAACCATATTTTCTACGGCATTACCGCCACCGCCACCTACACCAATGACTTTAATGACCGCATCATCACTACACATATCCATTAATTCATATTTCATTTTTACAACCTCACTTTCACTAATTTATTAAAAATTACCTTGAAACCAGTTTTTTATTTTTGCCCACAATCCTTGGCTATCACTATTCTTTCCACTTACCCTTCCTTGGTACTCACTTCCATAGAGCAACAAACCAACACCTGTTGAATACACTGGATTTTGTACAACATCTGTCAAACCCGTCACATGCTGTGGCATTCCCATACGCACCGGTATGTGAAATATTTCTTCAGCAAGCTCAACTAACCCCCTTACTTTTGAGCTTCCCCCCGTCAAAACCATTCCTGCTGCCACCAAGTCTTCATAGCCACTCCGCCTAAGTTCTGCTTGAACAAGCAGCATAAGTTCTTCATAGCGAGGTTCTATTATTTCGGCTAAGTTTTGAACTGATATTTTTCTTGGTTTTCTATCACCAATACTAGGTACATCAATCATTTCTTCTGCATCAGCTAGTTGCGTTAACGCACAGGCATGTTCTCGTTTATTTTGTTCTGCACTTTTTGTAGGTGTTCTCAAGGCAACGGCTATATCATTAGTCACTTGATCCCCAGCAATAGGTATTACAGTCGTATGTTTAATGGCACCCTCTGCAAAAATTGCAATATCAGTTGTCCCACCACCAATATCTATCAGACAAACACCTAATTCCTTTTCATCTTCTGTTAGCACTGAAGTACATGAGGCCAATTGTTCCAATACGATGTCTTCCACTTCCAAGCCACATCGTCTAATACATTTGATGATATTTTGTGCCGCACTGACACTACAAGTTACCATGTGTACTTTTGCCTCCAATCGAATGCCTGACATTCCAATAGGCTCTTTGATTCCTTCTTGCTGATCAATGACAAATTCTTGCGGCAGTATATGCAGGATTTTTTGATCCGCAGGAATGGCAACAGCTCTTGCAGAGTCAATCACTCTATCAATATCATATTGAGTCACCTCTTTGTCTTTAATAGCCACAATGCCATGCGAATTAAGGCTTTTAATATGACTGCCAGCAATACCTGCAAAGACTGATTTTATTTGACAGCCAGCCATTAATTCTGCTTCTTCCACTGCACGCTGAATAGAAAGTACGGTGGTTTCTAAATTAACCACCACCCCTTTTTTTAACCCTTTTGAAGGTGCCATTCCGATACCGATAATTTCTATTTCACCATCACCTGTATGTTCTGCCACAATGGCGGCTACTTTTGCAGTACCAATATCCAGTCCTACAATGATATTTCGATCTATTCTTTTTGTCATGATTGATTCATTTATGTTTTATTTAATACTGCTACTTGTTTCCAATCTATATTTTCTTCACCCTGCTTCCATCTCAGGGTATATCCATTTGCATACCTCAAATCCACCGCTGCCACCTTTTTAATCTGCTCACGACCAATCAAAGCGAATGTTTTTAAAAACCGTTTGAATTTCTTTTCTTGATCGTTGGTTCCCAATTTTATTTCTAGGTTGTTGTCTAGCTTCAGTTTCCAGGATCTTCTTTTGTTAACAACAAACTCAGTCAATTTCATATTCTGCTTTAACAATGCTGAAGACATTTCATTCATCTTTACAAGTAAACTTTTTTCGCTCCCCTCTGGCCCACTCATAAAAGGTAATTCTCTAAAGTCATTCATATTATCTGGTATAAATATCTGCCCAGTTCTGCTTAATAATTTATTTTTTCCCCACCTAAGAATAGGCTCTTTTTCTTTAATTTTGATATTGATAGCATCTGGCCAAACACGTTTAACTTTGACTTTTCTAACCCAAGGTAATTGCTTTACTGATTGCTGTATTTTTTTTACTTCTACATTGTATAAACCATTCATTACATGTGCTGTAATCACCTGTTTTACTTTTTCCTTTGACATATATTGAAATGCTCCTTCTATTCGTACATATTTAACCGGTAACCAATCAGCACCTTGAGCTTTTACCTCTTGCCATCCAAACCAAACTATTAAATATAAACTCATTATTACCATTATTAATTGAGTTATTCTTTTGTACATTTGACTTTTATTAAATCTGTTTTAAGCTAGGCTTGTTTCTAAAATTCGCCAAACTAATTGGTCAAAATCAATACCATCTGCCTTTGCTGCCATCGGCACTAGACTATGATCTGTCATTCCAGGTACTGTATTTACTTCTATTAATTGGCTAACACCAAATTCATCAATAAATAAATCGACCCTGCCCCAGCCGCTTACACCCACTACGTTACAAGCTTCTAATGCCAATAACTGCATTTCAGTTTCTTGCTGTGGTGATAAACCACAAGGACAATGATATTTTGTATCGTTTGCCTGGTATTTGGCTTTATAATCATAAAACTCACGGGGTGTTTCTAAACGTATAACTGGCAATGCTTTGCCAGCTAATATTGCCACTGTATACTCCTCTCCACTCACCCATTGTTCCGCACAAACCTGACAATTAAATTGTAATGCAAGACTTAATGCTTTTCTGAGTTCTGCCTTATTGTTAGCTTTGCTCATGCCTATACTTGAGCCTTCTTGAGAGGGTTTAACAATAACGGGAAAAGACAATAATTTAATACAGAGATCTATGTCTTTTTCATTCTCAAAAACAAACCATTTAGGTGTTTTTAATCCATGCCCTTGCCAACATAATTTGGTTCTTGATTTATCCATCGTCAGTGCCGATGCCATCACACCAGACCCTGTATAGGGTATTTTCATTGTTTCTAAAACACCTTGTAACAAACCATCCTCACCCCCTCGTCCATGAATCATGTTAAACACTCTATCTATTTTTATTTCACTTAGCTGCTCAATGATTTTATCTTCAACATCAATGGCAAATACATCGACATCCTGTCTTTTTAATGCCTCATAAACAGTTATGCCACCTTTTATAGAAATTTCTCTTTCTGCCGATCCACCCCCCATTAAAACAGCAACTTTTCCAAATTTTTTTGCATTGGTATTGTTTAATGGTTTCATAAAGCCACACCAACACAACAGACTTCTGTTTCTAGCCTTATATGATGTTCTTTAAATATTTTTTGCTGCATATATTCAATCAAGTTTTCTATATCTGCCGCACTGGCATTCCCTGTATTTTCAATAAAATTAGCATGTTTCAAAGAGACACAGGCACCGCCTAATTGATAACCTTTCAAACCGCTTGATTCTATTAACCGTGCGGCATAATCACCCTCTGGATTTTTAAATACTGATCCACAGGTTGGCTTATTAGTTGGCTGAGTCCGTGCTCTTTTTTCTAAGAATGCTTTAATCTGTTGTTGACTTTTGCCACTTTCACCTTTTTTCAACTTTAACAAAACCGCTAAAAACCACTCTTTTCTGTATCCTTTTACTGAGCGGTAAGCCACTTCAAATTGATCTACCATCCTATCTGTCACTTGTCCTTGCGCATTAATCATTTCTACACTTTCAACAATATCCCATGTTTCACTACCAAAGGCACCTGCATTCATTTTGAGCGCACCCCCCATTGTTCCTGGTATACCTGCTAAAAACTCTGCCCCCGCCAAACCTTTTTCTGCACTATATCTGGCAACATGCGCACAAGGAACTCCTGCTTCAACATATATCTGTTCTTTGTCCATGTACTGTATTGTTTTTAAGTGCCCTCTGGTATTAATCACGGTGCCTTCTATTCCTCCATCACGCACCAGTAAATTACTCCCTAGTCCCAACCAAAATAGTTTTTCTTGCTTTGGTAACGCTGATATAAATCGTATTAAATCTTCTTTTCCTTCTGGCAAATACATTTGTTTTGCAGGGCCTCCCACTCGCCAACCAGTATATTTTGCCAACAATTCATTTTTTAATAACACTCCACTCATTTTGCCAATACTTTTTCCAGTTCTTGCGGAAGTTCAGCTGCAATTTGTCCCATGCTCCCCGCGCCCAGCGTTAACAAAACATCATCCGCTTTAACAATACCCGCCAAAATATTAGCCAATTCTTTCCTATCTTTAACAAAAATGGGGTCAACCTGCCCTCTTGTTCGTATTGCCCTTGATAAGGTTTGACCGCTGACTCCTGCAATTTCAGCTTCTCCAGCGGTATATATATCCAATAAAATGAGTACATCAATCGTGGATAATACAGCCACAAAATCTTCAAATAGATCCCGTGTCCTGGTATATCTATGCGACTGGAATATAATGACTTTCCTTTTTTCAGGCCAGACTTGTTGCATCGCTTCAAATGTTGCTGAAATTTCTCTGGGATGATGGCCATAGTCATCTACCAAAGTCAGTAATCCATCTTCAATTTCGACAGTCCCATTAAGTTGAAAACGTCTGCCAATACCCTTAAAGGTTTCTAAGCTCTTTATAATCGCTTGATCATCTACTGCTAAATTTGTTGCTACGGTAATAGCTGCCAATGCATTTAACATATTGTGCCAACCAGGCATATTCAAGGTAATCACTAAATCCTTATGCTCTGCCCATCGTTTTACTGTAAAAAAAGTCTGCATTCCCTGCTGTTTTATATCCACTGCCCTGACATCCGCATCTTTATGTACACCATAAGTTTTTACGGGTTTTGCAATTTTTGGCAATACATCTCTTACCCCTGCATCGTCTAGGCACATTACTGCTAAACCATAGAAAGGCAAATGGTGTAAAAACTCAATGAATGTTTCTTTAAGTCGTTTAAAACTGCCTCCATAGGTTTCCATGTGGTCTTGATCTATGTTGGTCACTATCGCCATCATCGGCTGTAGGTGTAGAAACGAGGCATCACTTTCATCAGCCTCAGCAACTAAATATTGTCCCAGTCCTAATTTTGCATTGCTTCCAGCACTATTTAAACGCCCGCCAATAACAAAAGTTGGATCCAGTCCCCCTTCAGCTAAAATGCTTACTGTTAAACTGGTGGTCGTGGTTTTGCCATGTGTTCCTGCTACCGCTATACCAAACCTGAATCGCATCAATTCTGCCAACATTTCAGCCCGTGGAATCACTGGAATTCTATTGGCATAAGCGGCTTTGACTTCCTTATTATTTTTGTCAATAGCTGTTGAAGTAACCACTACATCTACATCTTTTATATTCTTTTTAGTATGGCCAATATGTATGGTGACACCTTCCTTCTGCAATCTTTCTGTCACCGCACTTTCTTTAATATCTGAACCAGAAACGTTATAGCCTAGATTTGACAAAACTTCAGCAATTCCACTCATCCCTGTACCACCGATACCAACAAAATGAATTTTGTCTATATGTCCTAATCCCTGAGCAGGTTTGCCTGTATTTGTCTTATTCAATGGCTTGCTTCCTGCTCACAAATAGTTGCAACTTGTTTTGTTGCTTTTAACTTTGCTTTCTTTTTGGCTGTAGTACTCATTTTTAGCAAGGATTTTTTTACTTGTTCTATTGCCTGTAATAAAGAAATTTCATTCAATTCATTCTGCCTAATCAATATAGCTGCTCCGCTATCAGTTAAATAGGTTGCATTCGCTGTTTGGTGATCATCAATAGCACCTGGCAAAGGAATAAAAATAGCAGGCAAGCCTACTGCCGCGACTTCACTCACTGTCATCGCTCCAGAACGACATATAATCATATCGGCCCATTGATAGGCTGTAACCATGTCTTCGATAAAGTCAAAGCTATCTGCTTTTACTAAATTTTCTGCGTATTGTTGTTTAACCCCTTTTAATGCTGCTGCACCCGTCTGATGCTTCACTTCAATAGCATCTAAGTTTGCCAAAACAACGGGGACGATATCATTTAAAATTTTTGCACCTAAACTTCCACCCACTATTAATACTCGAAAATCTCTTTCTTTTTTTTCTGTCCAAAGATCTTTTTCTGCAAGATCTAAAAAGGACTTCCGTAGCGGGTTGCCAGTAAAAATAGCATTAACACTTTTATCAAAACTGTTGGGGAATGCTTCTAAGACTTTATTTGCCTTTTTTTTCAATAATCTATTGGTCGTTCCTGGCACTCTATTTTGCTCATGAATAACTAAGGGGATATTCATTAAACTAGCCATTATTCCACCTGGGGCAGCCACATATCCGCCCATTCCTAAAACTATATTGGGTTTACGTTTCCGCAATATTTTCAAAGCCTGCGATAATGATTTAAGCAAGAATATGACACTACCTATTTTTGCTGCCAAGTTTTTTCCTCTTAAACCTTTTACCTCTAACCAATCAATTTCAATGCCATTTGCTGGAACCACTTTACTTTCTAGTCCATTTTTTGTACCCATCCAGCTAACACTCCAACCTTTATCAGATAAATACTGAGCCACCGCAAGTGCTGGAAACACATGTCCCCCTGTCCCACCTGCCATAATCACTATATGTTTATCCATTGTGCATTTCCCTTAGGTGTTTGTTTTTGCTTTACTGTTATTTCACTATGCACTCTAAATAGCAAAGCCATTGCCGCACACATGGTTATCATGCTGCCACCCCCATAACTCATCAAAGGCAAGGTTAAGCCTTTTGTGGGCAACATCCCCATGTTCACGCCCATATTAATAAATGCCTGAAAACCGAACCAGATACCAACACCATAAGCAATAAATGCTGCAAATTTCTCACCTAATTGTTCTGCTTTGACAGCCAATGAAAAAGCGTGGCCTAGTAATAAGATAAATAAGCTGATAACGACCAAGACACCCATTAAACCTAATTCTTCGGCTAGCACTGAAAATAAAAAATCAGTATGGGCTTCGGGCAAATAAAATAATTTTTGAATGCCTCTGCCTAAACCCACTCCGAATATCTCTCCCCGTCCAAATGAAATTAATGCGTGTACCAGTTGAAATCCAGTATTTTGTGCATCTGCCCATGGGTTAATAAATCCTGTAATTCTAGCCCAGCGATACGGTGAAAAATAAACCAGTAATATGCCCAAGACCGTAATGATAGAGATCAAAACAATAAACTGCCAAAGCCTTGCACCGCTTAAATACATGACTCCCATTGCTATTACTAAAATAACAACTGCCGATCCAAAATCAGGCTCCAATAACAGAAAAAAACAGGCTAATGAAAATAATAATAGGGGTTTAACTAAGCCGTATGTTGAATTCAATACAGCCTCTTGATGCCGAGTAACATAACTCGCTATATAAACTACTGATGCAAATTTGACCACTTCTGACACTTGAAGTCTTAATCCTGCTATTGAAATCCAGCGAACACTTCCGTTTACTTTAACGCCACCACCTGGAATTAAAACGATTATCAATAATGCGATACCTCCAATGAATATCCACGGGCCTATTTTTTCCCATATTTTTAGCGGTATGCAACATATTATTGCTGCAATTCCTATGCCTAGAATAATATGTTTTATCTGTCTCAAGGGGTAATGCAAACTATTATTGACCAATTCCTCACCTAAATGTAAGGAGGATGAGGTCACCATAATAAAGCCTATTATTAATAGTATTGTGCAAATACATAGTAAAAAATAATCCATATAGAATGTTTTTTGTTGCTGCTTCGGTGTGGAATTCATGCCGCTAACCCCATCACAGCTGCAGTAAATTGTTCACCTCTTTCCTGATAGTTTTTAAACTGATCAATACTGGCACATGCTGGGCTCAATAAAACACTTTCACCCACTTCTGCCATTGTTGCTGCAATCTGCACTGCTTCTTTAATGGTTTTTGCTTGATAAGAAGGTACGCAACCATCAATTGCCTGTTTAATTTTCTCAGTATCTTTTCCCATCAGCACTACACATTTTGCCTTTTCCTTGATGGTTGGAATCAACTTGCTAATTTCTGCACCTTTAGCATCGCCTCCAGCAATCAACACAATTTTTTCTTGATAACCTTGCATTGCTGCAATACAGGCTCCTATATTGGTTGCTTTTGAGTCATTGACCCAATTCACACCTTTCACTGTTGCTATACACTGCATTCGGTGAGCTAAACCTTTAAAGTCTTTAAGCGCATGACACATTGATAATGCATTCAAACCCACTGCTTTGCCCAATGCTAGTGCAGCTAATGCGTTTGCAACATTATGCATTCCTTTTAGCGGTAGCTCTGTTTGTTTTATCAACGGTTTTTTTTCGTCCATCAACCAAATTTCACCTTGTCTATGCTGAAGATGAAAACCTGTATTACTCTGTATAGAAAAAGTGAGTTTTTTTCTATTTGCTTCAATCATTCCTTGGACTATTGAATCATCATTATTAAGTATCATCACACCATTGCCAGCAAATACCTTTTGCTTTTCTTGTACATATTCCTTTAAGTTTTGATAACGATCTAAATGATCTGGTGATATATTGAGTACGGTGGCTGCTGTTGCATTTAATACTGTTGTACGTTCTAACTGAAAACTCGAAAGCTCTATCACATATAAGTCTATCGAATCATCCAGCAATGCCAGTGCAGGAACTCCTAAATTACCCCCAACGGCAGTGTTCATGCCAGATCTATTACCCATATCCCCTAGCATACTTGTAACGGTACTTTTTCCATTAGAACCTGTTATTGCAATTATAGGTTTGTCGGTGGCACAGGCAAACAAATCAATATCACTGACAACTCTTGCTTTTGCCAATACCGCTTTCTTAATGCAATCTTCCTGTAATGACACGCCTGGGCTTACTACTAAATGTGTTACTACATCAAAAGCTGCCTGATCAAATCCGCCTGTAAATACAGCCGTATTAGGAAAAGTTTGTAACAGCGTATCATTTAATGGTGGATGGTCTCGGCTATCTACCACTGCATATTGAATATGGTTTTCTTGTAAAAATTTGGCAACAGAAAAACCCGTTACACCCAAACCAACTACCAAAACCTTTGACTTTTCACTCAAAGATAACTGTTGCTTTAATGCTGCTGAAATGGCTTTTCTATTCATCTTTATCTCAGTTTTAGTGTTGCTAAACCAATGAGTACTAAGATCAAGGTAATTATCCAGAATCTGACTATAATCCTCGGCTCTGGCCAGCCTTTTAATTCATAATGATGATGAATAGGTGTCATTAAAAATACCCGTTTACCTCTCGTTTTATATGAGACGACTTGAATAATAACCGAGACTGTTTCAGCTACAAATACACCACCCATAATCATCAAAACAATTTCTTGTCTGGTTAAAATCGCCAAAATACCTAATGCAGCTCCCAGTGCCAATGCACCCACATCTCCCATAAAAACCATTGCAGGGTATGCGTTAAACCATAAAAACCCAAGACCAGAACCCACTAATGCCGCACAGAATACAATTAACTCGCCTGATAACGGCAGATAAGGAATAGCAAGATATTGCGAGAAGTTTATATGTCCTGACAAATAAGCAAAAATGCCTAATGCAGCTCCAACCATCACAGATGGCATAATGGCTAATCCATCTAATCCGTCTGTCAGATTGACTGCATTACTGGAACCGACAATGACAAAATAGGTCATTAAAATATAATACCAACCCATATCAACTACTATATTTTTAAAAAATGGGACAATAAACTGTGTTTCCACAGGAAGCTCTGCTGATGCATATAAAAATATGCCGCTACTTAATGCAATTGCTGATTGCCAAAATAATTTAACTTTGGCAGACAAGCCATCACTATTACCCTGCATGACTTTTCTATAATCATCCATAAAACCGATGATGCCATGTGACAAGGTAACAAACAGCACCACCCATATATATCGGTTCTCTAAGTCTGCCCATAGTAATGTGCTAACACTAATCGTCACCAAAATCATCGCCCCTCCCATCGTAGGAGTGCCTGCTTTTTCATAATGACTTTCTGGCCCATCTTGACGAATTGATTGACCAATTTTTTTTCGGGTCAGTTTTCCTATCATTATCGGGCCGATAATGAATGACATAATCAATGCTGTCAGCACACCCAAAATAGCTCTTAATGTCAGGTATTGGAATACCCGAAAGCTACTATCAAAGTTCATTAAATAATCTGTTAAATAAAGTAGCATATTCTTTTTTATGTCCGAAATTCTGTCACTAGCTGTGACACTATATTTTCCATTTTTTGTGCGCGTGAGCCTTTAACTAATACACTTTCACAACCTTTTAATTCTTTTTTTAAAAAATGGATCATTTTTTCTTGCGAGCTAAAAAAAATGGCTCCTTTGCCAAATGTTAAGGAGGTATGTTCTGCATCGGAGCCTATAGTTAGCAAGCGTACAACATTCATTGATTTTATTAATTCACCTAATTCTTTATGTATTTCCAGGCTATTGGCTCCCATTTCGGCCAATGCACCTAATATCACCCATGGCTCTCCGCCACTTTCCAGCAACACATTCAACGCCGCCTTCACTGAATTTGGATTGGCATTATAAGTGTCATCAATAACCAAACCGCCATGCTTTCCTGCTAGTGGTTGTAGTCTGCCAGTCACTGGTTTCAACCCTTCCAGTCCTTGTTTTATTTGTTTTAAACCAATCCCCAGTTGTCTACTAACTGCTGCTGCAGCCAACGCATTCAATACATTATGCTGACCTGCTAGGTTTAATTGAATCTCTATGTCATCCTTGCCAGTTATCAATTTAAACTGGGTTTTAAATGTCTTATTCTTTAGCGTTGATTGTATGTCTTCAGCGCTACAATCTGCTTCTTGTCCCAGACCAAAAGTTACACATTTTCGATTGCCTACCAACATTTTCCAATATTTATAAAACGCATCATCTCTGTTCAGCACAGCAACTCCATCTATTGCCAAACTCTGAATAATTTCACCTTTTGCTTTGGCTACACCATTAATACTGCCAAAGCCTTCAATATGCGCCGAACCTACATTATTAATCACTGCAATATCTGGACTTACATAACTACAACTATAAGCAATTTCTCCAACATGATTTGCACCTACTTCTATGACTGCATACTGATGCTGCTCACATAACTTTAATAATGTAAGGGGGACACCAATATCATTATTCAAGTTTCCCTGTGTATATAAAACATTGCCAACCAAACTCAAAATAGAGGCAATCATTTCTTTGACCGTAGTTTTACCATTACTTCCGGTAATTGCTATCGCTTTTACATTGGCTTTTTGTTTCCATTCTCCTGCTAATTCAGCTAGTGCTAAATGGCTATCCTTAACCACTATTTGTGGCAATCTTGTGGTGCTTTTTTTTTCGACTAATACAGCATCTGCTCCAGCTAATTCAGCCTTGTCGATAAAGCTATGCCCATCAAAATTTTTACCTTTGATGGCAATGTATAAATCCCTTTTTTTTAGTGTTCGTGTATCTATGCTACTTGCACAAATACTTATATCTTCACCTGATAAAACACCATTCAGATGGCGAGCAATTTCACTCAGTAACATTTTCATTTATTGCCAACTTATTAATCCTTGTCTGACTAATCCTTGGTCACTAAATGGATGCCTCACACCCTTAATTTCCTGATAATCTTCATTTCCTTTACCTGCAATAACAATACAATCATTTAAACTGGCTCTACTTATCACTGACTGTATAGCTTGTTTTCTATCTTCAATCACTTCACAAATATTTTCTTTACAGCCCTTTTGAATCTCTTTAATAATGAGTTCTGGGGTTTCATACCTTGGGTTATCATTTGCAATAATTACTACATCTGCCAACTTGCTAGCAATTCTCCCCATTTCAGGTCGCTTGCCTTTATCTCTATCACCACCACAACCAAATACTAGCCACAACTTACCTTGGCAATATTTTTTAACGGCTCGCAATAACTTGTCTAAAGCGTCTGGCGTATGTGCATAGTCAACAAATATATACGGCTTTTTATCACCACCAAAGCGTTCCATTCTTCCTGCTATTGGTTCTAAAGTTGCCACTTTTTTAACCACTTCATTTAATCTTTGACCTTGTGCTAGTAAAACCGTTATAACTGCTAAAATATTATCTAAATTAAAGTCACCTACAATTGTGCTGTTCACTTGCATTTTTTGCTGTTTCCAACACACCAAAAAACCAATGCCACCCAAACTATATTCAATTTTTTCAGCCGTTACATTTTCTGCTTGAGCACATTGCAGTCCTTTTGCACTATATGCCCAGCATTTGGTGTTTTTACCAACCACTGAAAAAATCCTTTCACTATAATTATCGTCCGTATTAACCACCACAAACTGCAATTCTTTACGCTTAAATAGTATCAACTTGGCTTCTAAATAAGCATCCATCGTTAGGTGGTAATCCAAGTGGTCTCGGCTTAAATTTGTAAATAACGCAGCTTTAAAGTCAACACCATTCAATCTTCCTTGCTGTAAACCATGTGACGACACTTCCATCACTACCGTTTGTTTTTTTGCTGCCACAAAATCAGCCAATATGGTCTGTATTGTTATCGCATCAGGTGTTGTGTTAACTGTTTTTTTTAAACCCTCTTTTGTCCCCCAACCTAATGTACCAACAACAGCACTCTTAGCTATCATCTGTAATAAAAACTGACTACATGTGGTCTTTCCATTAGTCCCTGTTACTCCTATTACTGCTATTTTTTTTGAAGGTGACTGATAAAAACGATCCGCCAAAAAACCCAATTTTGAACTTAGGTTTTTTATACCAACACTATCAATTGGTAATTTATCAATGTCGAATAAATCACTACCTTGTATGTCATAAACTACTGCAATTGCACCGTTTTCTATTGCTTTACTCAAAAAGCGAAGACCATGCTCCATTGCACCTGCTACCGCTACAAACACAAAATTATTACCAATTTTTCTGCTATCGAGGGTTATTCCTTTTATCACTCGATCACATTTTAAAGTCGTCTTTTCTGCAGCCAAACCATCAAGTAACTCACTGAGATTCATTCTGCTCGTGTTAACAAGACTGGCATAGTATCTTCTTTATCAGGAACCACTCCATAGACTCGTAACGCTCCTGCCATGACTTTTGAAAACACAGGTGCTGCAACCAATCCCCCATAATATTTACCCGCTGTCGGTTCATTGACCATGACCGCTATGACAAAACGTGGATTACTAGCTGGTGCCATTCCAACAAATACAGCTAGATACCGATCATCCGCATAACCTCCTGCCACTGCTTTTTTTACCGTGCCTGTTTTTCCAGCCACTCTATATCCATCCACTCTTGCCTGATAGGCTGTGCCATCTTTTTTAACCACATGTTCTAGCATAGCCCTGACCTTTTTTGCCGTATCCGCACTAAACACACGTTTTGCATCATAATCTTTATTTCGCTTTAAAATACTGACTGAATGTAATATTCCATCATCTGCCAAAGCTGTATATGATTTGGCTAACTGTAATACCGACATTGACACACCATAACCATAAGATAATGTCGCCTGTTCAAATGCATGCCATCGTTGATAGTCCAGTAATCCACCACTTGCCTCTCCTGGAAAACCAGCATGTGCAGTATTTCCAAATCCCAGTTGCTTATAAACTCCCCAAAAATATTCCCTTGGCATCTTCAAAGCAATTTTACTAATAGCCACATTGCTGGATTTTTTTAGTACATGCATTAAGTCTAAAGTGCCGTAATTATGTATATCTCTTACTAAATTTCGACCGACTCTAAAAAACCCTTTTGTTTTTATTTGTATTGCATCATCTATATAATTACCGTCTAAAGCCGCAGCAACTACAAAGGGTTTAACTGTAGATCCAGGCTCAAACACATCCAGCATGGCTCGGTTTCTATACACATTCGCTGTTAAACCTTTTCTGGTATTTGGGTTAAATGCAGGCTGATTAACTGCAACCAATATCTCACCATTTTTTGCATCTAAAACCACCAAAGAGGCTGAAAGTGCTTTATGTTTAATTACTGTTTTTTGCAATTCCCTATGCGCTATGTACTGAATTCTCTGATCAATACTTAAAATAAGATCCTGCCCAGCAACAGGGTCTTTAATATTTTCAATATCCTTATAATTAATAACTTGTCTTTTACCATCCCTTATAACCCGCTTTTTACCAGCAACACCTTTAAGGATATGTTCGTAACCCCGTTCCATTCCTTCCTGCCCAATATCATCCACATCTGTAAAACCAATGATATGTGCAGAAACCGCACCTGCAGGGTAATAGCGTTTAAATTCGCGTTCAAAATAAACCCCTTCAACTTGAAAATCTCTAATTTTATGGGCTAACTGCGGATTAATTCTTCGTTTTAAATAGACAAACCGCTTTGTTGTTTTCGCATCCAACAACATTTCCATTTTCTTTTTAGAAACGCTTAACCATTGTGCTATCTGCTTTATCTTTATTAATTCCGTTTTATCTAGCTTGCCCTTTTCATCTCTTTTAAAATGTTGTGGATTGACCCAAACCGATTCAACCGGTGAACTTATCGCTAATGGTTCATTGTTTCTATCTAAAATATTACCTCTATAAGCAGGTACAGTAACAACTCCTACATGCCTTTTATCTCCTTGTTGCTGAAGAAACTGCTTATCATAAATTTGTAAAAATACAGCACGCCCAATTAGCATTAGCATTCCAAACATTAATAAAGCCAATAACAAATGTCGCCTTAAAACAAAATCAGGTATTCTGTTTTGTCTGTACAGTAATTCTTTCACCTTACTGCTTTAAATAAATAACTTTTTCACGCCTAGGCATGATTAATTTAAGTTTGTTTTTTGCTACACTTTCAACTCTATTTTCTTCTGTCAACATGGTTAATTCCAACTGCAATTGACCCCATTCAATCGCAAAATTATCTAGCATTTTTTCTTGCTTCTGCATTTGAATAAATAAAGAACGTGACTCATATTTTTTATTAATCACTACTAATGCTGAAACCAAGAGTAAACATAATAATGTAGCCAATAAAACAAAATTAGTCATAACGACTAAACCCTCTCTGCAATTCGCATTATCGCGCTACGCGCCCTTGGGTTTGTGTCTAGCTCCTGTTTTCCCGCTCTCACAACCTTGCCAATTTTTTTCAATATTCCTTGCTCAATATCGTCTTCTTTAATCGGTAATCGCCCTGGATTAAATTTTCGACCCGTTTCTTTTCTGATAAATCGTTTTACTATTCTGTCTTCAAGAGAATGAAAAGAAATAACGACCAATCTTCCACCTGGCTTTAAAATATCCAAAGCTTGTTGTAATCCTTGTTTTATTTCCTCTAACTCATTATTAATTTCAATCCTAATGGCTTGAAAACATCGAGTAGCTGGATGTTTATTCTTTTCACGCTTTGGTATTGTTTGCTCAATCAAAAGAGATAAATCTCTTGTTGTTTCAATCGGCGACCGAGCTGTTCTCTCCATAATTGCTGCGGCAATACGCCTAGCAAAACGTTCTTCTCCATATTCAAACAAAACCTTTACCAAAACCGCTTCATTCACTTGCTTAAGCCATTGTGCTGCTGATAACCCCTTACTCTCATCCATCCGCATATCCAAAGGCCCGTCTCGCATAAAACTGAATCCTCTTAGAGCGTCATCCAATTGTGGGGATGAAACACCTAAATCCATTAATACGCCATCAACTTGTCCAATTCCATCGCACTGCTCAACAACATCGCCAAGCTGAGAAAAACATCCATGATGTAAGCTAAACCTTGTATCTTTAGCAAATTCATTCGCCAAATCAGACTGAATAGCTGCCAAGTCACGGTCTATGGCTAACAACCTTCCTTGTTGTCCGAGTTTTTGTAAGATTCCTTTGCTATGTCCACCTCGCCCAAAAGTACAATCCAGATAAGCACCTTGAGGTTTAATCTCCAAACCTTGCAAAGATTCATCAAATAAAACCGATAAATGCTGCATTCTTTGCTTTAAAACGACAAGTTTGTGAGTTCGTCTAACCCTTCTGTGTCGTTACCATTCATCCATTCACCTTCTTTTTCAGCCCAGGCTACATCACTCCATATTTCAAATTTATTCAATTGCCCAACTAATACAATTTTCTTTTTCATCGCAGAAAACGTTCTTAATTTTTCAGGTAACAATAAGCGTCCTTGTCCATCCATTTCACATTCAGAGGCATTACCAATTAAAAAACGCTTTAGCTTAACTGCCGTTTTATTTAAGGTAGGTAGCTTACTGATAGTCATTTCCAACTTTTCCCATTCAGGCAGAGGATACAACCAAAGACAGCCTTGTTCTCCTATACATTGTCCATCAACAGCTAGAGTGACAACCATCTGATACTTACAACTATCTTGTAATTCCGTTCGATACCGAGTAGGAATTGCAAGACGCCCTTTTGCATCTAAATTGATTGAACTGACACCTCGTAACAAATTTCACCCCAGATTAAACAAATATTTCCCTTTTACGCCACTTTTTACCATTTGCTTACAACTATAGGGTTCTATTTATCCTTCGTCAAGATAGATTTACTTTAATTTTCACCTTTTTCTATAAGGACTTAGACTTGTTTATCAAGAATTATTTTTAACCCCTGCATAAAATAAAAATAAATACAATGTTTATCATGTATTTATTTTATTTTCTTTATGTTAAATATAACAAAAAAATAAAAACAAAACTCTGCTCTGTTTAATACTATTTTCAAAAATAAATGATATAAAAAAGACGAAAGACGAAAGACTAAAGACTAAAGACTAAAGACTAAAGACTAAAGACTAAAGACTAAAGACTAAAGACTAAAGACTAAAGACTAAAGACTAAAGACTAAAGACTAAAGACTGAGGACTGAGGACTAAAGACTGAGGACTAAAGTAACTGGAACTTCTGTTACCACGTCATTCCCGAAGTCTGTTATCGGGGGTCTAGTTTTAAATGTCTGGATTTCTGCTTAGAACATGCAGGAATTACGGGGGAGTGAAGCGGATCTTATGCCCTATTCAACAAATAACTCTGAATGAAAGAGGTTTAGTTGCTCTGTAAAACGACCAAGAAATAGCCGTTATTTTACCAAATACTGCTTGTTTTTTCTATGGTTTTTTTTAATTTATTGTTATAAATCAGATGGTTGTTGTGTTTTTAAGGGTTGATTAAATAAATTTGTAAGGGAAAAATAACGGGAAACCAGAAATGGCAAGAAGATTTTCTCAATCTCTGCTTGGTGTACTAGATACCCCTTGCTCACGATAAAGCAAGGGGGTAAAACTTAAAAAATATAATATGTCCAATCAAATAGATATATTTAAAAGAACCTTCTATGCTTTAAATCTTTTGCTAAAATAAGCGGCTCCTAATAAGCCAACCTTTTGATTCAAACAGACTTTAACTGAGAACTCCTGTAATAATGATTGGAACACGCCTTTAGCAAGAAAGCCTTTCAAGAAACCGCCTTGCTGAATACTCGATAGGTTTTTTGCTGCTATTCCACCTGCTAAGACCACGCCCCCTTCAGGTAAACACTTTAACGCCAAGTTTCCAGCTTCTGCCCCATATATTTCACAAAACAATGCTAATGCTTTAGTACATAAAGGGGCATTTTCTGAATGTGCTTGCTGCGCTATTATTGCAGCCGAGTCTCCCTTTTGCATTTGCGACTCAACAGATTGATTAACAAGTGCATAGTCTATTGATTTTAAATAGTTATATATATTAACAAGACCTTTTCCACAAACCACTTGCTGATAACTGACATGCTCTGGATACTGTTCCATTAGATACCTTAACAAACCAATTTCTAACTCATTTCTAGGCGCAAAGTCTGTATGTCCACCTTCTGTTGCCACCACATGATATTTGTTATCACTCCATACTAGCATGGCTTCTCCAAGACCTGTTCCTGCTGCTATCACCGCCTTATTACCAAGGTTTTCTTTTGCATTTGGATTTAATTCCACAAAATCACTTTCTGGCAAATCTAAAATACCCCATGCCGTGGCTTCCAGATCATTTAATAAAACAACTTTCTGGGTATGCGTTTGAGCCATTAATTCCTTTTTTTTTAACACCCAAGGTAGGTTTGTAGTGTTGCAATCTCCATTAACCACTGGCCCTGCAACACCAAAACAAACACTATCTATCTGTACATTGTCTGTTATTGCTAAAAATCGAGCCAATAGCTTTTCAAAATTGTCAAAATCAGCACTGACATAAGTTTCTTTTTTTATACAATGTAATACATCTTTATCTTGTTCATAGATTGCCAATATTGTTTTTGTACCGCCTAAGTCTCCAGCTAATATCACTATTTACCCTCGTAGTTGGTAAAAACTTGTTGTTTATTTTCTTTATCAAATGACATTACCTTATAAGGATCTTTTCTTCCGCCCATCTCCATGCCAGGTGTTCCACTAGGCATTCCTGGAACAGAAATACCAATTACCTTTGGTTTTAGTTGCAATATTTTTTTGATGTCTACCGCAGGCACATGTCCCTCTACAACGTAACCATTAACTATAGCCGTATGGCAAGACGCCATATTTTTTGGCACAGCCATTTCATCTTTTTTTGCTTGCACATTGTTAGTGACAAAATCCTTCACTTTAAAGTTGTTTTGTTCCAAATGGGCAATCCATTTACTGCAACAAGCACAACTTGGACTTCGATAAACCTCTATTTCAAGCAATTCCTCTGCTTCAGCCATTGCACTAGCACTTAAACTAAAAAAAACAAAAACCATTAACTTTTTTACTATCTTCATATTATCCTCCATTAAGTGTCACTATTATTGTTCTATGCCCTGCATGATTTCGATGTTCACACAGATAAATACCTTGCCACGCCCATATTCAATTGCTCATACATTTTTTTGCCAATTTGTATAAAATGAGACCTCAGGGCTGTCCTTTATTATTTTTAAATTAGGTGAAACTATAACAGCTTATTTATCATCTTGAGGCTAAAACCATCCGTTTTGAACGCACGGGAACGCATTCAGATCTCTTTTAGTGCAACCGACTAAGGTCTATCTGCAAAGCACTGTATATGCTTGGACGATAAATCCTCACTCCTTACGCTTTATTGAAAGAAAAATATGGATAAAATTCAACTGCTTTATGTGGAAAATATAATCAGCAGACAGGATCAAACTGTGCAGCAAGAATTGACCTTTTTTATGCAAATTGAAAATCTCAATTTTGACAAGCAGGTTGATGTACTCTGGTCTGGCGAAGATGGTATCTGGCATACTTTACTAGCTAAATATCATAGTATGAATGGCTCTGATAAAGAATATTGGCGTGTAAGCGTTAAGTTTTTACTGCAACAACAAACATTGCCTGGCAATATTGAGTTTACTCTACGTTATCGAGTGTTGGGTGCTGAATATTGGGATACCCATCATGGACAAAATTTCCTTAGTGAAGCGGATTCAGGCATTCAATTAGCACATGGTCGCAAAGTTCAAAACATAGTTTTTGATAAGTGTTTGAATGATGATCTGTCAACAATCCCTATTATCGTGGCAGTAGATCATGCTTTTAATGCTGAAAAAGTAGGGGTTAAATGGACGCTTGATAATTGGAAAACCAGCCAGTATTCAGCTTGTCAAACAACAAGAAATTACTGGGATAAAGTCAGTCAAAGCAATGCCAGAAATCCAAATCAGTACGGCAGTCAAATATGGGCAGGTCATATTGAGCGGACTGATTTTTTTAGACTACAGTATATTATTTGTTGCCAGAGCCATGAGCAAACCATTTGGGATAACAATGAGGGAAATAATTATTCTTTACAGCGAGAGCAACTTAAACTGTTAATTCTTAATTTACATTGCTACCAAGAAGAAAATCAGGATAAAAAATTCACTCAGATAGCCAAAGCAATTAATGAGTTGGAAGTTGATATAGTCTGTTTACAGGAAGTCGCAGAATATTGGCGAGATGGTCAGGGTGATTGGGAATCGAATGCTGCTAAATTGATTAATGATCGCTTAACGCATCCTTTTCATTTGCATACCGATTGGTCACATTTGGGCTTTGATAAATACCGAGAAGGAGTGGCTATTTTAAGTCGATTTCCTTTATCGAATCATCAATCCAAATATGTCTCCGATAGCGATGATATTTATAATATCCATTCCAGAAAAGTGGTGATGGCATCTGTCCATGTGCCTTATATGGGGGCAATCAACATTTTTTCTGCACATTTAAGCTGGATGGAAGACGGCTTTCAAAAGCAATTTCAACGGTTACATCGCTGGGCGCAGGAACATAATACAGATAATATTAAAGCTACCATGCTATGCGGTGATTTTAATATTACAGCGGGTTCTGAGGGGTATCAAACCGTGGTTGAAGATAACCATTATGATGATCAATATTTAGCAGCTAATGAACAAGCTGTTTTTAAAAAAATTTTTAGAGTGAATGATGCACACTGGCAGGATTTATTGACGGATGATTACCGTATTGATTATATTTTTATGAACAAAACCAGTGAATTACAGGTCACTTCTGCCAAGGTGGTATTTACAGAACAAGATTATGGCCGAGTGTCAGACCATTGTGGTTATTTTATGACATTTGAACCTAAACTAGAGATATTAAACGAAAAAGAAGAATAATATGGAAATAGCAGAACATTATGCCAGACCCATTAGAGGTGAATTAGGGGGGTCTTTTGCCAGAGTGAATGACTTTAATCATGAATTTTTTGTACGCTGGGGCAAGATTGAGTTTGAAATGTTTCATGGTGACAGTATTAACCTTAAAGTCATATTAAAAGTCTTCAGCAATGATAATATTTGTGAGACTTATGTAGTGGATACTGATGCCTATGATATTGAATGGAATCGTCATAAACGTAGTACCCGAGATTTTTATATACATCCTTTTTCCAGCACTTACGGACAGGTCAATTGCGTTAAAGTCTCTTTTATAGTGCATAAAGAGGGGCGTTCTATAGCATCAGCGAATGAGTATATTTATATGGACTGGCCGCAGTTACAGGCTGACCCTGACCAGCATCAGTACCGAGATATATCCCCTGATCATATTACCGAGAATCATTATCGAACTTATGAGTTAAACGCAGCTGAACTACAATCTGATGTGGACTGGATCAATCATCATTTTGACTCTATGGAACTGGTTCCAAAATTCACTAAAGGCCAGCCCACACATCCTTATCACCCCAAAAGTTATATTCATCATTTGATTGATAAAGTGATGCAAACCAAGCGGGACGATTACAACCGTTTATGCACTATTAAAGTGAGTGTTGATTGTATAGATGATGCCGATTTTGTCAGCCATTTGATTCATGCCGGTGAACAAGGGGTCTGGGTGCAATGTATTGTTGACTGGCGAAAAATGACCCTAACTAATAGTCAAAGTTATGCCCGCTTAAAACGCGCTGGCATTGAATTGATCGGCGTGGTTTGTAGCCCTAAACATGATCTGATTGAAGTTGAACCTGATATGCACACTAAATTCATCATCTTTAATGATGAAGATTGTATTTTGGGATCGTTTAATATTACCTTTGACAGATGGTGGGCTAATTGGGAGTCGGGCATGACTTTTCATTCACAAGGGGTATGTCGATTATTGGATAATATTTTCCAAAGCCAGCGTGGTGGTGTCATACAAGCTTATGGAATCGACCCCTTTAGCTCTTTTAATTTACTTTATACCTTTGGCAGGCACAGCACTCAAAATGGGGATAATTATTTACCGCATCATGCTATTTTAGGAGAAATAAACCGCGCCAAGCATAGTATCAAAATAACTTTATTTTTGATTGGTGAGTTAGTAGGTGACCATTATGACAGTGTGATTTGTGCCTTAATCAATGCTAAAAACAGAGGGGTTTATGTGCATATCTTGTTTAACGGACACTTGGCGAGAGAAGGTAGGGTAGGTGTTGAACGCTCCATGGATGATGAGCTAAACAGGCCTCTATTACCTGTAGTAGACAGGTTGAAATCTGCCTGTATAGCCGTAGGATTAGTGTATGGCAAAGATGATCATGAGGTGCCGTATTCTCCTATTCATTCCAAATATTGCATTATAGATGACTATATTGTTATTGAAGGTAGCTTTAACTGGTACAACACTTCTGTCTTTTCACATGACTTGCTAGTGATTGCCGCTAATCATGAAGTAGCAAAACCTTATTTACATGAATTTGACGAAATTCAGCAATTGTTGCGCGTTTATTATTGAATGCTATGTTGTTTGGGTTTGTGCTGGGTAATGTTGTTTGCTTTTGCGTTGGGTTACGAAGAGCCTGTAACCCATGAACTTGGCGTTCAAGCTGTAGAAAAACCTAAAAGTAGGCGTTATTCTCAAAATATATATTTTTAACCCTCTAATATTAAGAGACCTTTGCATAAATCAACCCATTAAAAAATCAAGAAACCCGACTGAACCCTATCTGACGGGCAGCCGACATTGATATTCACCTCATCATAACCCCAGTCCTGAGCAATTTTCGCACAAGCCGCCATCTCATCAGGCTCACTACCACCCAACTGCAATACCAATGAATGCTCTGCCGCATCAAAATCTAGCAGACGGTTTTTATCGCCATGGATAATCGCCTTAGTGGTGAGCATTTCCGTCCAGGGTTGAGTTTCTTTGGATAACAGCCGATGAAACATTCGACAATGGCGGTCAGTCCAATCCATCATCGGCACCGAAAACAGATTGCTTCGTCTTTTTCCTTTCTCCTGCGTTAGATTTGAAAAATTATCAGTCATTTAGACTCTACTACTACCCGCTAAGTTTTTTCCACTAATTGACGCACCATCCCAGATCGTGAGATATGTTGACTTGTGGCTAATGCATCTAATTTTGTTAAAATATTGGTTGGGATAGTGATGTTTACTCGTTGTAATTTGGTTGAAATTTTATCTGCATCAATTTCAAAAAACATCCAAACGCCGGGGTAGTCAAAATTTGGCAAATTTTGAACTTCATTAAGTGTGAGCGGCGTTGGCAAGTCAAAGTTTTCACCCTCGAAATGCAATTCAACTGCCTCTTGGACGGCTTTGTTCAAATCTTGTTCATCATCCACCGCACTAAAACACCCTGGAAAATCAGGCAACACCACACTGCTAGCGCACTTTTCATCGCCACTCTCTACATAGCCTAAATATTTCATTTCCACCCCGCTTGTTTAAAAATATTATTCAACGTACCAGGGCGTAAATCTTTACGCGGATGTGGCGCGATTATATGACCCGACTTAGTAGGATGTTTGAATTTTTCATGGTCGCCTCTACCACCCTCTGTTTTAACAAAAGAAGCTGATGGCTTTTTGTATTAGATATAAAATCTAACACAAAAAACCATCTTGTTTTCAAATGTAAGTGGTGCACTTATTATGCGAATCTAGGATCTTTAATCTGATTTTATTTAAATGAACTGCCTTATTGTTCTTATTTTTTTCGCCATCTTTTTTATATTCTTTGAATCCCGACGAACAGTTATTATCTTTAATACCGTTAAACATATCACCAGACATAGGGGCTTTTTTCAATCTATTAAAAAAATCTGATTGTCCAATATAAAATCAAGGGGAGGTTCATATTGCCCTCGCCTTCTCCTTCTGGAGTGGGCTTAAAAGAACTACTACGGATCTGGTGCTTGGTGCGTATTCTACTGCTCTTGGTTGGTTTTTGGTGCGTGGAACGCACCCTACGCTCTCTGCTCTGACACCTTGATAGACCCCTTGAATTTCTGACCCCTTGATATTTGCTTGATGTTGTATATCCCAGCCATCACAGCCTACAAATCTTGCTATGCCAGCACCCATAAAAATTGCTAATTTTTTTATCGTTAATCGACTGTATTAATGCCTCTGAAAATCCAAGAACATTCTTTATTTTATTACTCATTTTTTGCGCTCAATAATGGTAATTTTCATGTTAATTATTTAATAACTCTATCCAATGTTTAACAGGTATTTTACTGCCTTTTTGCAAGTGCATTAAACAGCCGATGTTAGCAGTAACAATCATTTCAGGATTGCTGGCTTGTAGATTTTTTAGTTTGTTGGTTTTTAACTGATTTGATAATTTTGGTTGAAAAATTGAATAGGTGCCTGCCGAGCCGCAGCATAAATGTCCATCTTGCACGGTAGCGGGATTGTAGCCGAGTTGCTGTAAAATTGTTTCCACCAAGCCGCCGAGTTTTTGCCCGTGTTGTAGGGTGCAAGGTGAATGGTAGGATATTTTCTTATCGTCTTTTTTCAACGCTGATAAGTCTTTATCGGCTAAAAACTCGGCAATATCTTGGGTTTTTTGGCTGATTTTTAGTGCTTTTTCATAATAAGCATCTTCTTTATCAAACAAAGTCGCATAGTCCTTCACCATTACCCCACAGCCGCTGGCACTGGAAATAATAATCTCTGCCTCTGCCCAAGCTTCAATATTTGCTTTGACTTTTTTAAGTGCGTCTTTGTTTGCACTTAGGTGTAAATCAACTGCACCACAGCACTGTTTTTGCGGGGTTTCTTCTACTTCATAACCAAGTTTTGCTAAGATATTTTTAACGCTATGATTGATATTCGGCGCAAGCACAGGCTGTACACAACCGCCCAATAATAACACTTTGCCGATGGTTTTTTTAGGCTTGATTAACACACCCTGCGCTTTAGAATGCCGAGCAATAAAGCCAATTGGATTAAATAACAGTGGGGTGGTCAGCAATTTACGCACACCATAACGCGCCACTTTTTGCCAAACTGGGCGTTTTTCCTCCAACATCTCACGCCCAACATCCAATAATTGCGCGTACTCCACCCCCGATGGGCAAGTGGTTTCACACGCACGGCAAGTCAAACAACGGTCAAGATGTTGCAGGCTGTCGGTTGATGAATTATTATTCTCAAGCGCCGATTTAATCAAATAAATCCGCCCACGTGGAGAATCCAACTCATCACCAAGTAGCTGATAAGTCGGACAAGTCGCCAAGCAAAATCCACAATGCACGCATTTGCGAATAATATCGTTGGCTTTGAGGTTTTTAATGTCTATGGTTTGCATAAAATCAATCTCTATTTAAAAGTAACAACACCAAACCCACTAATTTATCCTTCTCACTAGGGTTTGAGATAGCAATCTTCCCTCATCAAATGCCTCTAAATTAAGCCAAGTATCAGCAAATGACTTCAACACATCATCACTATCAACATTATTTTTTGCCAGCAGTTTTACATCATCCACCGCCTGGATAAACGCTTGATAATTCTTATCAATGCGATTTTTATTTATTGTGTAACCTTGAGTAATATGTTGTTTTAGCGTTTTGGTCGCCCATTGGCGAAATGCAATAGCTTTAGCGGAATTAGTGCGATATCCAACAGCAAGAATAATGTCTAACGAATAATAAACAACAGGTTTGTCAGAATTTGCAATATGCATTTTTTGCATATTGCTTTTTTCATCCACTTCTTTATCAGATAGTATACTTTTAATGTGCCTTGAAATAACTGACTGGTCTTTGTCAAAAATATACACAATATCTTTTTGCGATGCCCAAATAGTCTCACTATCGCCATCAGTTTTTAACTCAATCGCCCCGTTTTTTGCTTGATAAATTGCTAATTTTTTAGTCATATTTATTTTTTTGTCTTTTTCTTTTGCCACACAAAGCCAATCGGATTTTTAGTTTTATCGTTCTCAGGTAGCATTAATTGTTTTATCGCATCAAATACTACGCTAAATTGTTTGTCGTATTTTTGTTCCAACGCAATTAAGTGTTTTTCTAAACTTTTATTTTCAGATAAAATTTGCCTAAATTGCACAAAAGTCCGCATAATTTCCACATTAACCTGTATTGCCCGCTTACTGCGCAACACACTAGAAAGCATTGCCACCCCTTGTTCGGTAAAGACATACGGAGCATAACGTCGACCGCCCCAACTTGAGGTCACAATTTGTGACTTCAAGTTTTCAAATTCTTGCTTGTCCAGTTGAAACATAAAATCCTGTGGAAACCTGTCCATATTTCTTTTAACTGCTTGTAATAAAATTTTAGTTTCCACGCCATAAAGATTTGCTAAATCACTATCCAACATCACTTTTTCATTTCTAATCCAAAGTATGTGTTGTTTGATGTTGATGGTTTGTAGTGGGGTTTTTTGATTCATTTTATTTTGGTGTTTTTAGTAGTAAATTTATCAATTATCTTCTATTTTCATCATCATCTTATAATGCCCTTCATGATCGGTAAATTTAAAAATATCCTCAAACACCTTTAAATATTTAGTAGAGATGCTTTCTTGGCTTTCAATATATAAATCATCAGAAATAACATGAGAACCGTCGTTTATCCAAGAAATTAACGAACG
>QPIL01000046.1 GCA_003666325.1 Methylococcales symbiont of Iophon sp. n. MRB-2018 | reverse complement strand
TACTGCATTTCCACCATCCTTAGTGGTCAAACGCACCAGATCCGTAGGGTGCGTTCCACGCACCAGAACTGCATTTCCACCATCCCTAGTGGGCAAACGCACCAGATCCGTAGGGTGCGTTCCACGCACCAGAACTGCATTTCCACCATCCCTAGTGGGCAAACGCACCAGATCCGTAGGGTGCGTTCCACGCACCAGAACTGCATTTCCACCATCCCTAGTGGTCAAACGCACCAGATCCGTAGAGTGCGTTCCACGCACCAGAACTGCATTTCCACCATCCCTAGTGGGCAAACGCACCAAATCCGTAGGGTGCGTTCCACGCACCAGAACTGCATTTCCACCATCCCTAGTGGTCAAACGCACCAGATCCGTAGAGTGCGTTCCACGCACCAGAACTAATCAAAAATCAAGGAGCCTTTAGTCTTTAGTCTTTAGTCTTTAGTCTTTAGTCTTTAGTCTTTAGTCTTTAGCCTTTAGTCTTTAGTCTTTAGTCTTTAGTCTTTAGTCTTTAGTCTTTAGTCTTTAGTCTTTAGTCTTTAGTCTTTAGTCTTTAGTCCTGAATCCTTGGCGTTTTGTTTTAAACAAAGCATAATATGCGTGAATACGAGCAGAGGAAATGTAACTCCGCGAGTGATTACTTTAATCGTAACAGACCAGATACGAGGAAGTAAGTATAAAAGTGACGGAATATTTTAATAAGCAGTAAAATAAGCTTTGCTATGACTTTTCTTTCTTTAACTCAATGAATACAAAAAAAATCGGTTTTATTGGTGGCGGTAATATGGCATCCAGTCTTATCAGAGGTTTAATTGCTAGTGGACACCCAGCTAATCTATTGTGGGTTTCTGATACTAATCAAAAAACCTTAGACACTTTATCATCTAACTTACAAGTGAATATATCGGTGGATAATAATGTCATCGTTGAACAAGTTGATGTAATTGTGCTGGCGGTTAAACCGCAAATATTAAATACAGTCGCAGAGCAAATAGCCCCCCTTTTGCAAAAAAGAAATACTTTAGTGGTTTCTATTGCCGCAGGTATTTCGCAAGATAGTTTAGGCAAATGGTTGGGTCAAAATTGTGCCGTTGTACGGTGTATGCCTAATACACCAGCGATGGTACAAACAGGTGCAACGGCACTACATGCCAATAGCGAAGTCAGTGTGGAACAAAAGGGTTTGGCTGAAAATATTTTGCGAGCCGTGGGTATTTCACTCTGGGTTGACCACGAAAGTGAAATGGATGCAGTAACCGCTGTATCAGGTAGTGGTCCAGCTTATTTTTTCTTACTTATGGAAGCCATGGAACAAGCTGCGTTAGAGATGGGGCTAGACGAAAATACTGCACGTTTGTTAATTCAGCAAACCGCTTTAGGTGCCGCTAAAATTGCACTAGAATCTGATGAATCATCAAAGCAATTACGACAACGTGTTACTTCTCCTGGCGGAACAACACAACAAGCGATTGAAACTTTTGAAAAAGGGGGCTTTGTACAACTGGTTTCCAAAGCATTACATGCAGCCCGTGATCGTTCGATAGAAATGTCTAAACAACTAGGAGAGCAATAATGGGATCGAGTTATATGACCAACCCTGCCATATTTTTAATTGATACTTTGTTCTCATTGTATATTTTGATGGTTGTTTTGCGTTTTTTATTACAGTGGTTACATGCAGATTTTTATAATCCAATTTCTCAGTTTTTAGTCAAGGTCACACACCCCCCGCTAAAAGTGTTACGTCGCTTTGTCCCCTCAGTAGGCAAGATAGACACTTCTTCTATTGTATTGGCATTGCTTTTACAAATGTTGGCAGATTTTTCGATTTTGATATTAAAAGACGTTATGGTAAGCCCAGCGGCTCTGATTATTTTGTCTTTTTCTCAATTGATTAGCTTGTTGATTAATGTTTTTGTATTTGCTGTTTTTGGCAGGGCAATATTAAGTTGGTTTGACCCCAGCAATTACAACCCAGCCAGTTCTATACTACATAGTTTGACAGAGCCATTATTAAGTATTTGTCGCAAAATTATTCCTGATTTAGGTGGCATTGACCTATCACCTTTAGCCGCATTGATGCTTCTACAATTAGCAAAAATGATGGTTTTGCCTCCATTGAATCAATTAGCTACATTAATAGGTTAAAGCTTATATATCGCAATCATTACCTAGGCTTAATTAGGAACTACTTGCAAAACCAACAAAAGCGAAGAATATTCTTAGCAGCAGAGGCTAAAAAAAATTTACTCAAAAATGATAAAATAGTAAGCGATAAAAAAACTAAAAGTATTTATAAATGAGTAAGTTATGCAATACATTATCACAAACATGGTTAAATATTCAAACCTCATTATTGCCTTGACTATCCAAATAATTAGGAGAATTAACAGATAAACAACAGCTTTATTTTTTTAAAAGTATAAATGAGAAGCATTGCAAAATAGGACTCTCTATAATCTGGAGTTTTGCAAAAGCCTCTATTCCATGCCTAATTTTTTTATATTGAAGGAAATAATGTAATGTCGATAAAGGATTGGCCAGCAGAAGAACGTCCACGAGAAAAATTATTAGCAAAAGGCTCAAAGGCTTTAACAGATGCTGAGTTGCTTGCCATTTTTTTGCGTACTGGCATAGCAGGAAAAACAGCGGTTGATTTAGCCAGACAACTATTGGAAGAATTTGGCTCCTTGCGAGCCCTACTACAAGCGGATCAAGCACAGTTTTGTCAGGGTAAAGGATTAGGTGGTGCAAAATTTGCCCAACTACAAGCCGTTTTGGAAATGGCAAAACGTCATTTTGTAGAGATTATACAAAGAGGTGATACCCTAACCAGCCCACAAGCTACCCGAGCTTATTTGAGTGCACAGTTACGGGGTTATAGTTATGAAGTTTTTGCCTGTTTGTTTTTGGATAATCAACATCGGGTGATAGTTCTGGAAGAATTATCCAGAGGCACTATTGATGGGGCTAGTGTATATCCTAGAGAGGTAGCCAAACGAGCTTTGTTTCATAATGCAGCGGCAGTGATTTTTGCACATAATCATCCTTCTGGCGTTAATGAGCCAAGTCAAGCAGACAAACATATTACCGATAAACTAAAACAAGCATTGGGTTTATTTGATATTAGAGTGTTGGATCACTTTATTATTGGAGATGGAGCGCCTTATTCATTTACAGAGCATGGCTTGTTGTAATACCATATTAAAAAAATAATAACACTATAAATAGATGGATAATGGGGACAATATTGGAATTAAATACTAAATGAGTATGGTTTTGTTAGAAGTTTGTGTAGTAGAGGGTGGAGATTTTTTGGTTTAGTTATTTTTTGAATGTGCTAAGACCAAAGTAACTGGAATCTCCGTTACCACACATCATTCCCGAACCTCTGTTTTTGTTACATTGGACACGTAGGGGCGAAGGGCTTTTAAGCCCTCTCCGGAGGGATGGCTACAGGGATGGCAGAGATTGTTCCAGACAATCTTACTGCATTTCCACCATCCTTGGCGGTCAGCAGAGATTGTTCCAGACAATCTTACTGCATTTCCACCATCCTTGGCGGTCAGCAGAGATTGTTCCAGACAATCTTACTGCATTTCCACCATCCTTGGCGGTCAGCAGAGATTGTTCCAGACAATCTTACTGCATTTCCACCATCCTTGGTAGTCAGCAGAGATTGTTCCAGACAATCT
>QPIL01000047.1 GCA_003666325.1 Methylococcales symbiont of Iophon sp. n. MRB-2018 | reverse complement strand
TCTTCCTTGCTGTAGCTAAGTTCTGGCACCCTTAACCCAACGCTAGAGCTAGAACTGCGCTGTTAAGAAGGTAAATCTGGGGCTAGTAGAGTTGTAGAAGCGATTGAGTGGGTGTGGTTTACATAGCTGTGGTAGAATTTGCTTTAAGCCACACCCAATTCTTAAAAGAGCTACACTATGTTCAGTTTGCACTGGCTATCTTCCTTTATTGCCATGGCTACATGGTCTCTTCAGCTGGCACCCACAAGAGGCTAATTAGCAGCTGTGTTTGACCACACCTAATAATAATTTTTCACTGGGCAGGCAACAGGTTGAAATTTAACCACAGCTAGCTGCATACAGCTTAATTAACACATGAAACAAGACCAAATTGCCCAAATGACTAGACAGTGAGATATGTTGGTGAAGTATTAGTATTCTATGCTCTCTAGCTTGGAGCCATGGACAGGTTTGTTCCTTCAAAGCTTTATATTTTTGCTATATTTAACTTAGCCATTGCTAAATGACAATTGCTGTGGCAGAAGCATAGACTTTTCACACCCAGCGTCATGATACTCGATCACACTTTGTTTCCTGCAGTACATAGGCGGTCTTTGTCAAGATGAGTCTCTAGATCTTTGCGCTTGAATGTATCATGCATTAATTTTGGGCAAAGCACTGGAAACAGAGGACAAACGTTGTAGTGCAAGGAACGGTTCTGAAATGTACCCCTATAGTCTTCACAAAAATCACAGCCTCATCTGACATACAGACATGACGATTTGTGGTCATCTTTCTTTCTGTACAAAACTTTACATAAGGTGCAACGAAAATAGTCACATAGTGTCAGAGCATCCTTTTGAAGGTAAAAATAACAGGCTAGACTCAAGATGTCTCTGAAGCTTATCCTTTCACCGATTCAGGTTACAAATCTTGTCCTTCAAGGTACAGTATACTTGTCAGATGACACCCCCAGCCCCTCCTTGTCTGGTTACACAAAACAACCACATGGCAGTGTTTAGTTTTTTTGTTCAAACTCTCTTTCAGTGACACGGAGCTCTAGATCCTAAATCCTTCAGGACAGCCAAAAAGAGTTGGATCTGAAAGACTAAAATTACCACAAACATTAATTATTTACTACATCACCTTCACAGCTGTAATTAAGGTTACAGGGGCACACACCTCACATTTCTGGCCTATTATCATGTAAGAAGCAATGATCACTCTATCATCAGTGCCAGTGACAAGAGTGAAATACAAGAGGTGTAAGAAGGAGCCTACACTATATCTTGCCGGTTCTACCGGAGTCTTACGTCAATTTCTGCCCTGGTGCAGTAACCAGAGACAGCAGGAAGGCCGTATTCCTAAGCTATCTGATCTATCATAGTGAATGAATCATTTCTTTGAAGCTACAGCCTACCTGTTGCTGCAAAACAGCCCATCTAGTGCCGCTGCCAGACAGCTACCACCGTCGCTAAACAGCTACTAAATCATCGCCATAATAATAGCTAGCGTGCTACCTATAAACCTCAAAACCACAGATACAACCTGGCTATGAGTGGGTGGGCTAGGGTCACCGTAACCTTAAGTTGACATGCTCCCCCCTTTTGAGAGCGCTCTGGACTTGAGGTATTTGTTTTTTGTTATTTTTGTGTTACAGAATCACACTATTGAGAGAATCTGGGTGGAGGTCAATTGTCGGATAAATTATCCATTGAAGAAGATTCTCATATCCATGGAGGAGAATGGTGATCTGTGTTTAGATGACATGACTCACAGATTCTGCAGTTCTTGGCTGACATTACATGTTGCTAATGTAGGAATCCGTCTTTTTGTTTCCTCATGGAATTCCCACCGGATACCAAGTAAGTACATCCCCCAAAGTACAGTCTAGAAAGTAGGGAGTTAAGAGTTCATGTTTTGCAAGAAGGTAACAAGTTAGTCTTTTGAAAAAGACTAATGTCTCAGCACATTTACAAAATCAAGTTATAATGATAGACTGTACAAGACTGATGTATAGATAGTTGGAGGAGCTGGTTGTCAATAATCTGGCTTCACTGTTATCCAGTGTGCAAACGAAACAAGTCCTGTCCCTTGTAGGCTCCAACACTGTTCTAAGTAGCACTAGCACTGCGAAGGCCAACAGAGAAGCTCTAACAATGCAAGGCAAAAAAGTAGCTACAACTAAAAACTGCTGACTCGGCTCATAGTTTGCCACACCTATTAATTATGATGAAAATATCCTGAAATGTCCGGAGTAGTTTACTGTTTCATGGAATTCCATGAAAATCCCGCACATGCGCAAACAGTGGATACCAGGCCCTTCTTTTTTCTTCCCCGCGCGCCTTCCTGCGCGCGAAAAAAGAGGGACTCGGGACGAGGCTAAGTTATTCTGGTGCACCTCTTAACAAAAAGTGCCTATAATCTAGCTTCCTTACCTGATGAAGGCCATACTCACATCTGATTCTGATGCCTTTGCTACAGTCATCCTGATGAAATCACAAAACGTAACATGAATAGGAGCTAGGTGAATACAAATCACTGCTGTGAAAACGGTTCAAACTGTCTCCTATATATTTTGTCCTAAATTTCTGTGCAGATTTACAAATGCAAAATATGTAGCTACTACACTTGGATTTCACATTATTATTTCAGTGCTTTGCAAGTTGGTTGGCAGTGAAAAAAAGTTTCTTGGGTAGTAGCTAGTTCATGGTTTTGTAATAATTATAATGCTGTTGGTTTGTTTTGTTTTTTCCACTCTGCCAACCAACTTACAAAGCACTGTAGGGACAAGCTTAGAGCACATCTTGTGGTCAATTAAAATTGCCAAGATTTATTTTTAATTGGAACTGCTAGATTTATTTTTGTCTCGGCACCGAAGACCGACCGACCGTGGATGAAACTGAAAGTGGGTCAGCCTAAAACACGGACCGTGGACCGCACCATGGACCACGCATTTGTCTAAAACACGGACCATGGTCCATGGACCCATAGACCCAATTGTTAGCTTTCAGGGGCGGACTGGAAGGGGGTGAGGAGTGGTTCTTTACAGATGGCATGCAAGAACATTCATCCATGCAACAAATGTTAACTGCTATAGTAGCTTTAACTATTGACTTGGTCTTTCTTCTCTTTCCTCTTCACTCCAAATCATAATTATTTACAACATACTCCAATCCTGTATGCAAAAATAAGATGCACATAGTATTTATCCATGCACAGCAAACTTAACATGCACCATAGCATGGACATGGTCTGGACTGTATGGGTGTGCTTGGAAAACTAACATAGGCCTATGCACTGGTGCTTTACTGAAAGCTATAAGTAGCTACATCACAACATGCTTCTAAATAACAACATCACCACTTTATAGAGCTCCACCAAGACTCAGAACACAAATGGAAGTCCCTGCAATGGTTCACAGCTGAATGGGGCGTGGCCTAATCCTGGTCCGTGTTTTAGACAAAGCCGTGAACGGCTTGTCCACGGTCCGGTCCACGGTCCGTGTTTTAGGCGGACCCACGTTTTGACGTCATGACGTGTCATTATTGCACCGCAAAACATTCCAATGGGACGAGTCGTGTATAGGCAAGTCACCAGACCCCTATTTTCTAAACAGGGGGCTGCGCGGGCCAGACTAAAATATAGTCTAGTCCAGATGTGCTACCCGATGCACTACCCTATGCTACCATATGCTACTATACGCTACCCCAAGCACTACCACACACTGCCATGCACTACCCTATGCTAACCCAATGCTACACATGCATTACCATATAATGCTACCATGTGCTTCCATCCCAGGGCTCAAACTGATTTTGTCCAGACATAATGC
>QPIL01000048.1 GCA_003666325.1 Methylococcales symbiont of Iophon sp. n. MRB-2018 | reverse complement strand
GTTCATAAGTTAAATTCTAGACCTAGAAAGTGCTTGGGATTTAAAACTCCTTACGAGGTATTTTATGAAAACACGGGCGTTGATGCCAGTAAATTAGATGTGGTGCACTTATGAGTCGAATCCACCAGGGTTGATTAATTAACAAGTGACAAAAAAACAATTAGATTACTTAGTTTTAACTATCCTTGCTATTGGTGCTGGCTGTGGTCTGGTGTATGAGTATCTTTTATCTCACTATGCTGGCAGAATCTTAGGCGCAGTAGAAGTAGCTATTTACGGTATTATTTCTATCATGATGGTGTTCATGGGTGTTGGTTCTTTTTTGGCACGCTGCATTAAAAACCCCTTCGCTGGTTTTGCCTGGATAGAAGTGATATTAGCCTTTGTAGGTTGTAGTAGTGTATTGATGATTAGTGGTGGCTTTGCTTTAGCTTCATTATTTCCTCAATTATTAGCAGAGACTTTTTCCTTGCCACCTGATTTAATCCCCAAAGGTGGTTTAGTGACTCAGATTCAATCGCTTGCCAGGATTTTTCCTTATATTGTTGCAGCCTTACTAGGCACCTTAATTGGTATGGAGATTCCCTTAATCGGCGAAATTCGCAGTCAAATTTATGCCGATAGTTTAAAAAATAATGCAGGGTCTATCTATGGTATTGACTACTTAGGAGCAGGTGTCGGCGCAGTTTTGTGGGTATTTTTAATGCTGTCGCTAGAGGTTTCTTTAGCAGGTGCATTAACAGCCTCGGTTAATCTGTTTATTGGTGCTGTTTTTTTTCTTTGTTTTAAGGATAAAATTCCATCAGCAACAAGCCTGTTATTGGCTCATGCTGTAGTTGCAATATGGGTTTTACAGGTTTTTACTTATGCCTCAGACTGGACGGCAAGCATGGAAGACATGCTGTATAAGGACAAGGTGGTTTATAGCACCAATACGAGGTATCAACATTTAGTAGTAACAGAGCGCATTGTTGATCCTGCAAAAGCGAAAGTGATTACCTTCCTTATTAATGGACGCACGCAGTTTTCCAGCAATGATGAACATATTTATCACTCTATGCTTACTTATCCCGCCTTAGCAGCATCTGCTCGGCATGATAATATTTTAATTATTGGTGGTGGTGATGGTTTAGCAGTGCGAGATGTGTTGCGCTGGAGCCCTCAAAAAGTCACTTTGTTGGATTTAGACAGCGATTTAGTCAAACTGTTTAAAACGCCACTAGAAGAACAAGGTGAAGTGATTAATCAGAAATTAATAGAACTCAATCAAAATGCGTTTAATGATCCGCGAGTACAGACTATTTTTGGTGATGCTTTTATTACCATTGATCAGTTAATTAGTGAGCAACAGCTATTTGATACGATCATTATAGATTTACCTGACCCTAATCATCCTGATTTAAACAAACTGTATAGCGCTCGGTTTTATCATAAGATTTATAATGTATTAGCGGGTGATGGGGCATTAGTTGTACAATCGACCAGCCCTTATCATGCTAAAGATACCTTTATCAGTATTGGTAAAACGATTAAATATGCCGGTTATCGACATGTTCAGCAATACCATCATAATGTGCCTTCGTTTGGTGAGTGGGGCTTTTCTATCGCCACTAAACAGGGTGCATCAGCAAGGCAACGATTGCAAAATTTAACTGAGTTGCCAGTGGAAGATGATTGGATCACTCAAAATTTGATGTTGGCAGCCTTTGAATTTGGTAAAAACTTTTTTCAACAAGCAGATGATATAAAAGTGAATCGTTTAGGTTCTATGGTAGCTTACCAATATCATAGGTCTGACTGGCAAAAAGAAATGGGATTGTATAAGCAATAAGGAGAATTTATGGGATTATTTGATCGATTTAATAAAAAACCAGTTGAAGCGAGAGTATTAGAACATCCTGCTGATTTACAGTTAGGTGATATGCTTGATTTTGCACTCATGGATCAAGCTGTTTTAAACAATCAGAGTTTTCAGATCACTAAAATATGGACGCTTGATTTAGGTGGAGATAATCATAAGCGTACTTATTTTCAATTAAATGATGTCGGCAAAAATATAAGGCTACGAGTGTGTCAAAATGATATTCTGGAATTAGCCAAAGAAGTAACGCCTGACACTCTTTTAAAAATATTTTCCGAAGCCGATATAGTAGCAATTTTAGATCCTGATACAAATGTAAATCATCAGTTAAAAGCTAATATATCAATGAAAAAGTTAAGCACAGAATTAATCGGCTGGGTAGCTAAAAACTATCGCCAGGAAGGTTTTGAATTAGCCTATCGTTATGAAGATGATTATCGTCATAAATCCTTACCTGACTGGGCTGATGATGCTGAGCGAGGGTGTGATTTTGCTTGGCTGATTTCTGATGATCGACAATATGCACTTGAGTTTAGAGTGTTTGATGGAGGACGTACCGAAGCACATTTATGTGCCTATGTACCGTTAAGAAAAATAGATGCCTTATGGCCAGCCAAGCAAAATAGCTAATGAACATCTTTTATCGTTTTATCAACTGGTGGCAAAATACGCAACTATCCTTTAGAGAAAACGGGTTACAATTGGCTTTTGTAAGATCAGTCGTTCTATTACTGATCATTATTGCCTTACATGTTTATTTTATGACACTGTTTGAAGGCTTTAGCTGGCAGGATGCCTTGTGGTTAACATTAACCACTTTATCGACCACTGGCTATGGTGATATTAGTGCAAATACAGTATCGGGGAAAACGGCTACCGTCGTTTTGCTTTATTTATGTGGCATTTTTATTTTGGCCAAAGCAGCGGGTGATTATTTTGAATATCGAGCCAATATTCGTGTTAAAAAAATGCAAGGTTTTTGGGAATGGCACATGTCTAATCATATATTAGTGATTAATACCCCTTCACAGCAAGGTGAGCAGTTTTTTCTACGCTTAGTTAAGCATTTGCAACAAAGTAAAATGCAATCAAATACCGTACAAATATTGACTCAGAAATTTCCTCAAGGTTTACCTGATCAACTAGCCACATTGCCTGGTTTGGTTCATTACACGGGCAGTGGTACAGTCACAGAAGACTTGCTTGCTGTAAATATCAGGCAAGCAAAATATATTGTTATTTTGGCAAAACAAGAAGATAACAGAGAATCAGATAGTCGTACTTTTGATATATTGCATCGTTTACAAACTTTAAATTTAGCAGATGATGCTTTAATATTGGCAGAATGTGTCGATGATGATAATCGACTGCGTTTTAAGCAAGCGGGCGCACAGGTACTAATACGCCCAATGCGTGCTTATCCTGAAATGTTAATTCGTAGCCTAGTAGCACCAGGCGCAGAACAAATTATTGAAAATTTATTGTCCTCATTGGGCGATTTGTATGTGCGCTATGAAGTCAAGATTAAAGGATTATTCTGGAAAGATATTGTTTGCCAATTAATACAACGGGATTATGGTACTGCGGTGGCTTATATGAATAATGAGACTGGGTTGTGCGATACTAATCCTCATGCCAACAAGCGAATAACTACAGATAGTTTATTTATTATGGCTAATGAATATAAAGAGGTGACGGCACAGCAGGTTCAACAACTGTTGGATGAGATAGTGTAAAGGGACTCAGGACGAAAGACGAAAGACTAAAGACTAAAGACTAAAGACTAAAGACTAAAGACTAAAGACTAAAGACTAAAGACCCTTTGATTTTTGATTAGTTCTGGTGCGTGGGCAGAGATTGTTCCAGACAATCTTACTGCATTTCCACCATCCCTGGCGGTCAGCAGAGATTGTTCCAGACAATCTTACTGCATTTTCACCATCCCTAGCGGTCAGCAGAGATTGTTCCAGACAATCTTACTGCATTTCCACCATCCCTGGCGGTCAGCAGAGATTGTTCCAGACAATCTTACTGCATTTCCACCA
>QPIL01000049.1 GCA_003666325.1 Methylococcales symbiont of Iophon sp. n. MRB-2018 | reverse complement strand
AGGGTGAATTTTGCGTTATCGGTAGCGTCTGTTGCCAGCGCATAGCTTGGGTTTTGATCGCGTAAAACAGCATTTTGGGCGACAAAGTTAAAGCTAAGTACGTTTAAGTTATCAACCCCGTTATAGCCAGGGTTTGCTGTTTGTAGATTAGCAACAGTCTCATCAACATACCAACGACCGAGGTTTTGGTTAAAAGCATTGGCACTCTCGAACATGTTGACCATATCCGTTACGCTACCAACATTCCAGCCGTCGATGTCTTGATTAAAAGCACTGGCACCGGCGAACATGTTGGACATATCCGTTACCCCACCAAGGTCTGGACTATCGCTTGCACTCATCGTCATCGCGCTGGCGCCATAAAATGCACAGCCATGCTCGTCCAGTTGGCAGTTCCCCATTGCTGTATGTCTATTAATTTCTCTTTATTCTCGTCATCAGTCAAGTTAAAGCGGGTGATGGCGTTTGTGTTTGTGGCTGTGATTGTGTAGTCGTTAGCGGTGGTGTAGGTATGCGTAGGGCGATTGTTAGTAATGGTTTGGATAGTGCCATCGCCCCAATTAATGGTGTAACTGCCCTGACTGGGGAAGGTGAGGCTGAGATCATCCGCAGGCATCTGCCATTCGGTAATAAATGATTGGTGTGAGCTTGCCTGTGCGGCGCTACTGAATAAAAAACCCGATGCCAGTAGCAGGGTAGTAGTAAGGTGGGTAATATTTGTTTTTAACACTTTTTTAACGTGCATAATTGACGAATTTATCCAAGTAAGATAATAACCAATCAGGGTAAAAATATGATAGAAAAACACAAGGGTAATTGGGCTTATAAGTTAAGGTATCATACTAAATTAATGAATACCAATATATCACTTATATTAGTGCCTTATGTGTTTGCTAAAAATAGTGGGCTACTTAGTCAACCCTTAAAAACCACCTAAAAAAGACTCAGGACTCAGGACTAAAGACTCCTTGATTTTTGATTGGTTCTGGTGGTCAGCAGAGATTGTTCCAGACAATCTTACTGCATTTCCACCATCCTTGGTGGGCAAACGCACCCTACGGATCTAAAGACTCAGGACTAAAGTAACTGGAACCTCTGTTACCACACGTCATTCCCGAAGTCTGTTATCGGGAATCTAGTTTTAAATACCTGGATTCCTGCTTAGAATATGCAGGAATGACGGAGGGAGTGAAGCGGATCTTATACCCTATTCAACAAATAACTCTGAATGAAAAGGTTTAGTTGCTCTGTGTTTGGGGTTGATTTTGTTAGTATGTTTTATCAGCAAAACGATCAAGAAATAGCTGTTATTTTACCAAATACTGCTTGTTTTTTCTATGGTTTTTGTTTAATTTATTGTTATAAATTAGATGGTTGTTGTGTTTTTAAGGGTTGACCACTTAGCTGTCCACGATAAATTAATTGAAAATTTAACAAGGACTTAAATACATTTTGTCGTAGAATAGGTTGGTTTTTCTTAATACTCATCTGAATATGAATATGAATATTCAGGATTCACATTACAGGATAAAAAATGTCTATTACAAATTATATGATAAGTGGCTTTATTTTAAAGAAAGCCAAAAAGCTAGCTGCTGCTGCCCGTTTAGAAGACGGTGAAAAAGCAGATAAACTATTTCAACAAGCTTATGATGCTTTTGCATCTTATTCCACCTCTCGTGCCTGGTATTCAGATTGCCTACATAATTGGGGTTTAGCACTATTTAATCAATCACAAAAAAAAGAGGGTGATGCCGCACTGAAAATTCTGGATGAAGCCCTTACTAAATTTACCTTGTGTGAGGCGGTTAAACCAAAACATATTGGTGCTGCACTGGATGGTGGTGTCGCTCTAATGGCTGTTGCCAAAATTAAATGCTTAAGTGCTGATGATGAAATGTACAGCAAAGCCAAACAATCTTTTTTAATTGTTGAAGAAGTCCACCCTGGTACTGCTGCTTATAACTTGGCTTGTCTACATGCCTTGCAAAGTAAGGCTGAAGATTGTTTAAAAGCTTTAGAAACAGCCAGAGATTGTGGTGTTGCTCCTAATGAAGAAGATATTTTGAATGATCCTGACCTGAATAATGTTAAACAATTATCTTGGTTTAGTGGATTCATCAGCTCTTTGTCTGATGAAGTAGTTGAAGAAGATCCAAAATTTACAGCGGAAGGAAATCCCATAAAGAAAGCGGGTCCATCGACTGCTAAAGAAGAAGCGGTAAAGCAAGTTGATACAACAGCCGTTGCGGAACAACAGGCTATACCCGAAAAAGCACAGGAAGAAACAGAAAAAAAAGAATATTCTGCTAAGTAATACAAAAATTGAAAACGCTTGTGTTATCTCTATAGCATGATAAATAAGTAACAAGTATTTAAAAAATACTTGTTACTTTCACTCCCTCAATACAGGGCAATAGGGCTTAAAAGCACTTGAAATTATAATTTAGATGGTCTGAATTTGTATAATACTTGGATTCACATCATTAAGTGCAACACTCGTTAGTCGGTCAAAAGGTATATTAGTTACTCTTTTAATCCGACAAGAAAAAGGAGTGAAAGGTGAAAAAATATACACAATTTACCTGTGAACAGCAAAGATGATTAAACGCCATTGGCACGGTATTTTGCAGTGGAAATTGTGTCATATTAATAACGGTATTTTGCAGGGGTTAAACGCAGTTATTCAAGTGCCAAAAAGAAAGACCAGAGCTTATGGCAAAAAGCATTTTAAAACGATGGCTTATTTGCTTAGTAGTAAGTTGGATTTACATCTGATTAATGGGTGTTTTCCCACTTGTTTTTAACAAGAACCATATAGTGTGTATGACATCTTTAAAGAATGATATTTTTATAAAAGCCTTGTTAAAGCAGCCCGTTGATAAAACGCCAGTATGGATGATGAGACAGGCAGGGCGATATTTACCAGAATATAAAGCGATACGGGCTAAAGCAGCTAGTTTTATGAGCCTGTGTACTAATCCAGAACTGGCTTGTGAAGTTACTTTACAACCATTGGAGCGTTTTGATTTTGATGCGGCAATTTTATTTTCAGATATTCTGACTATTCCTGATGCTATGGGTTTAGGTCTTTATTTTGTTGAAGGGGAAGGGCCAAAGTTTAAAAACCCGATTAAAACAGAGAGTGACGTTAAAAAACTAGCGATTCCTGACCCCACTGTAGAATTAAGTTATGTAGTGGATACGGTGAGTCTGATTAGAAAAAACCTACAAGGAAGAGTGCCTTTAATTGGTTTTTCAGGCAGTCCTTGGACATTAGCGACTTATATGGTTGAAGGTGGAAGTAGTACAAGGTTTCAAAAAGTGAAAGGCTTGATGTATCAACAACCTAGGGTCATGCATCAGATGTTAGATAAACTGGCACAATCAGTAGCGGCTTATTTGAATGCCCAGATTGAAGCGGGGGCTCAGGCAGTAATGGTTTTTGATACTTGGGGAGGCATGCTTTCAACTGAGGATTATAATGAATTTTCCTTAAATTATGCCAAACAAGTACGTTCTTTGTTAAAAACCAATATTGATGGCGAAGAGGTACCTACCGTTTTCTTTACTAAAGGTGGCGGTTTGTGGCTGGAAGATATGGCTGATGCAGGATACAGTGCTTTAGGTTTAGACTGGCAAACAGATATTGCTAAGGCACGTCAGCGAGTAGGGAGTAAGGTGGCATTACAAGGCAATATGGATCCCATTTCGCTTTATGCCGAGCCAGAAAGAATAAGACAACAAGTCAAAACTATTTTACAAAAATACGGTAAAGGAACGGGGCATGTCTTTAATTTAGGTCATGGTATTTTACCTGACGTAAATCCTGACCATGTGAAGATCATGGTAGATGCAGTGCATGAATTTAGCCCACAATATCATCTGTAAAACCCCAAACTAAAAGACTCAGGACTAAAGACTAAAGACTAAAGACTCAAGACTCAAGACTCAAGACTAAAGACTCAAGACTAAAGACTAAAAACTAAAGACTAAAGACTAAAGACTAAAGACTCCTTGATTTTTGATTAGTTTTGGTGCGTGGGCAGAGATTGTTCCAGACAATCTTACTGCATTTCCACCATCCCTGGCGGGCAACAGAGATTGTTCCAGACAATCTTACTGCATTTCCACCATCCCTGGCGGGCAACAGAGATTGTTCCAGACAATCTTACTGCATTTCCACCATCCCTGGCG
>QPIL01000050.1 GCA_003666325.1 Methylococcales symbiont of Iophon sp. n. MRB-2018 | reverse complement strand
AAAGATCGACCAATTAATCGCTGAATTTCTAATGTACGCCCTCCTTGTTTCCCTCTAGCCGCTTCACGTCCCATGCGATCATTTGTTGAGCGAGGTAACATGCCATATTCTGCAGTGACCCAACCCTCTCCTTTACCCTTTAAAAAGCGTGGGACTCTTTTTTCAACCGAGGCAGTACAAAGAACTTTTGTATCTCCAAACTCCACCATGACAGAGCCTTCTGCATGTTTTGTATAATTGCAAATAAACTTAACATTTCTTAATTGTTCTGGCTTACGTCCACTGGGTCTCATTATTGTTGCTCGTAGAAAAAACGCCACAGTATACCCGTTTTTAGGATTTTTATGATGATTAATTGCTTCTAATTAATACCGATTAATACTTACTTATTTTTTGTAAAAAAGGAATAATTTCACAATGTATAATAACGATTTTTTCTCATTCTTCCATTGTAATGCTTGAAACTCCTTTATTGTCACCCGAAATACCTCTAAATATTGATCAACCCGTATTCTGGACGGGGTTAAAAGGCTGTGGTGATTCTTTGGCTATTGCTGCTGCGATTAAAAATGAAAATCGGTTGTTTGTTATTGTTACGCCTGATAATCAAACTGCTCTCCGCTTGGAACATGAATTAGTATTCTTTTTGTCTAATGAATATCCGATTTTACACTTTCCCGATTGGGAAACTTTGCCATACGATGTTTTTTCTCCACTGCCCGAAATAATTTCTGAACGATTAAAAACGCTGGCTGTTTTAGCAGAAACTAAAAGAGGAGCGCTTGTTGTATCAGTATCTACTTTAATGCTCCGCCTTGCACCAAGAGAGCATGTGTTGGCGCACAGCTTTTCAATTGAAGTGGGTGGGGTATTTAATTTGGAGCTTAACCGCATTAAATTGGAAAGTGTGGGCTATCAATGCGTATCTCAAGTGTTTCAACATGCTGAATTTGCCGTGCGAGGTTCTATTGTTGATTTGTTTCCTATGGGCAGTAAATATCCTTATCGTATTGAGTTGTTTGATGACGATATTGAATCTATTCGTACCTTTGATCCTGAAACACAAAGGTCTTTAGAAAAAATAGACAAGATAGAGTTGTTTCCCGCCAGAGAATTTCCTTTTACCGATGATGCGATAAAGCGTTTTCGACAATCTTTTAGAAATCATTTTCCAGAGGTGTCCACTAAAAATATTTTATATCTGGATGTTAGTAAGGGTATTGCACCTGGAGGTATTGAATATTATCTCCCTTTATTTGTAGAGCAGACTGAAACCTTGTTTGATTATTTACCCAAAAGTACGGTGTTGGTTTTGCCTGAATTATCTGCTCAGGCAGCAGAAATTTTTGTAAAAACAGCAGATGAGCGATTTCAGCAACGTAAATATGATGTGGATAGACCTCTTTTAGAACCGTCAAAATTATTCCTTTCGACGCAGCAGATAGAGCAAAAATTTAAGTCTTTTTGTAGGGTCACTATTGGGTATAAAGCTGACACTGAAAATAGCTTTCAATGTCTTTCTTTACCAGAAATGATTATTGATGAACGCAAGAAAGAGCCTGCCAAACAGTTGCTTGATTTTTTGAATGATTTTAATGGTCATATTGTTTTTGTAGCTGAAACTGCTGGACATAGAGAGGGACTAATAGAAAAATTAAACGCCTATAAAGTGCGTTTAAATAAGTTAAAGGACTGGCAGGCGTTTTTAGCAAGGTTGTCTGAAAGTAGTACAGATACGGCAAATAAGCTAAATATCATAGTGGCTCCTTTAGACCACGGTTTACTATTAAATCATCCTAATATTGCTATTATTACCGAGCGCTACTTAAATGGCAGTAAGGTTCAGCAACGACGTAGACGACAAAAATCGGCGGCTAAAGAGTTAGAAAATATTTTTAATAACTTGAATGAGATAACAGTAGGTTCGCCTGTTGTTCATCGGGAATATGGTGTAGGTCGATACTTAGGTTTGCAATTACTTGAAGTGGGAGGCATTGAAGCAGAATTTCTTACTTTACAATATGACAGTGATGACAAGCTGTATGTGCCTGTTTCTTCTTTACATCTTATCGGACGCTATAGTGGCGCCAGTGCAGATAATGCGCCTTTGCATAAATTGGGAACAGATCGCTGGAGTAAGTCGAAAAAAAAAGCTCTGAAACGTGTGCAGGATGTGGCAGCAGAATTGCTGGATATTCATGCTAACCGCGCAGCAAAAGAAGGGTATGCTTTTAGTGTTGAAGATAGGGAGTTTATGACATTTTCTGCGGCATTTCCTTTTGTAGAAACTCCTGATCAGCAAACAGCTATTGATGCTTTATATCAGGACATGCTTAGTCAACAACCCATGGATAGAGTGATTTGTGGCGATGTCGGTTTTGGTAAAACCGAAGTGGCAATGAGAGCCGCATTTATTGCTTTGCAAAGTAATAAACAAGTCGCTGTTTTAGTACCCACAACATTGTTGGCTCAACAGCATTATCAAAATTTTAGAGATCGTTTTGCTGACTGGCCAGTGCGTGTTGAGGTGATGTCTCGTTTTGTTAGCGCTAAACAACAAAAGTTGATTATTGCAGATTTGGAGGGGGGTAAGGTCGATATTGTTATCGGTACCCATAAATTATTGTCTAAAGAGCTTAAATATAATGCATTAGGTCTGGTTATTATTGATGAAGAACACCGCTTTGGTGTGCGTCAAAAAGAACATTTTAAAAGGTTACGATATGAATTGGATATATTGACTTTAACAGCAACACCTATTCCTAGAACCTTAAATATGGCGATGGCTGGGTTAAGAGATATTTCTATTATTGCCACTCCACCGCCTAATCGACATCCCATTAAAACATTTATTAACGAATGGATAGATGTGCAAGTTCAAGAGGCTTGTCAGCGGGAAATTAAACGCGGCGGACAAGTGTTCTTTTTACATAATGATGTAAAAAGTATGGATAAAATGGCGCGAGAAATTGAAAGTTTAGTGCCAGAATCTCGCGTTAAAATTGTGCATGGTCAAATGGCAGAACGAGAGCTTGAACAGATTATGTTAGACTTTTATCATCAACGGTTTAATCTGTTATTGAGTACTACGATTATAGAAAGTGGTATTGATATTCCTACTGCTAATACTATTATTATTAATCGTGCCGATAAACTGGGCTTGGCACAGTTACATCAATTACGTGGTCGCGTAGGGCGTTCGCATCATCGTGCTTATGCTTATTGTATCGTACCGCCTAAGTCTTTAATGAGTAAAGATGCTATAAAACGATTGGAGGCTTTTGCTACATCCGGTGAGCTGGGTGCTGGTTTTATATTGTCATCATACGATATGGAAATTAGAGGTGCAGGGGAGTTGTTGGGTGACGGACAGAGCGGACAGATTCAGGAAATAGGCTTTACTTTATATACCGAATTGCTTGAGCGTGCAGTCAATGCCTTAAAATCAGGTAATCAGCCCGAACTGAATGCACCGATGGAAACAGGACCAGAGGTGGATTTGCAAACTCAGGCATTAATAGCTGAAGATTATTTACCCGATATTCATGCTAGATTGGTATTATACAAACGCATTTCTAGTGCTGAAACAAATGCAGATTTAAGAGCACTCAAAGTTGAAATGATTGACCGCTTTGGCTTGCTGCCTGATGCAGTTAAGGCTTTGTTTAGTATAACTGAGCTTAAACAGTTAGCTGTGCCTTTAGGGATTAAAAAAGTGGATGTTCATGCCGCAGGTGGACGGATAGTCTTTAATGCGACCCCAAATATTAATACTGATCAATTAATTAAGATGATACAAACTCAACCTCAACGCTATCAGTTTGATGGCGCAGATAAATTAAGGTTTACTCAGTCCTTTGAGGCATTTGATGAAAAAATTCATTTTTTAACGAATTTATTTATTAAACTGACTCCAGTAACAGCGCAGGTATAAGAGGGTGAAAATTAGAGAATGGGTGGTTTTTTTTATATTCGGTTTGCTTGCTATTAATAGCCATGCTACTGATCGTTTATACCAAATAGAGTTGGTGGTTTTTTTACAGGAGGCACCAAATACTGAGGTGTTTGAGCAATCAGAAAGTCTTATAGAGTGGCCAAGAAAAGTATATGAACGATTGTCATACCAACAGGTGAGCCATGAGCTTATGTCTTTACAGGGTAGTTATGCTGCCTTGTCTCGTCAGCAAGATTACCAGACTTTATTACATCTGGCATGGATGCAAACAGTCGAGGCAAATAGTATGGGTTCGGCTGTTCAAATAAGTAATGTAGCTGGGACTATTAATGGTTTTTTTAGATTACAGCGAGGTAATTTGATTAATATGATAGTGGATATAGAGTATTCTCCAGACCAATATCAAGGTGGGGTGGTTTATAGGCTGAATGAAAAACGGCGTTTTAAGCTGAATGAAACCCATTATCTGGATCATCCAAAATTTGGCATACTTGCTCGTGTTTCGCCAATTAATTAGTTTTTAAAGGCGAAAGGCTAGAGACTAGAGATCCGTAGGGTGCGTTCCACGCACCAGAACTAATCAAAAATCAGAAAAACGGGGACAGGCTACTTTTTATAATGCAATTATTGAGGTCAGGGTGTCATTTATTGGGGGAACTTCACTACCCTTTTATTTTAAAATATCCGTGGTTTTGGTGCGTGGGCAGAGATTGTTCCAGACAATCTTACTGCATTTCCACCATCCTTGGCGGTCAGCAGAGATTGTTCCAGACAATCTTACTGCATTTCCACCATCCTTGGCGGTCAGCAGAGATTGTTCCAGACAATCT
>QPIL01000051.1 GCA_003666325.1 Methylococcales symbiont of Iophon sp. n. MRB-2018 | reverse complement strand
TCAAACATTGAAGCTGTGAGCAAATAGAGGGCGATGAAATGAATAGCAGAGACAATATTCACCATCTTTTGTTATCAATATCAAAAGAGATATTTTCTTACATTAAAGAGCATGAGAATTTATACGCAGATGGATGGGTGCCAGCTTCAAAAATAAAACAGGATTTAGAACTCAATTTAATTTGTACTCCAAAGTCAGCTAACTCTGCAGGAGGAAAAGGTTGGTTGTTTGGAGCAATGGCGAGAATTTTAGAAGACAAAGAACAAATTGAAATGAGGAAAATCCGTTTTCGTTCTTACCTTAGAGCAAAATAAATGCCTAACAAGGCACTGCACTTGACCGCCAAAAGCGCCATTTCGCTGCGCTACATTATGCTCTTGGCGGCCAGTGAGCATGGCGTTATACGAAAAAGAAGGGAGAGCCATGAACACAACTATCGTAATATTTGCTAATTCCGTAAAACATGGAAGGCACTGTGTTGCTGGCAAAGTAGTAAATTCACATCAATGGATTAGACCCGTTTCTGATATGGAAGGTGCAGAATTAACAGACCAGCAATGTCTTTATGAAAATCCTCATGGGAGATTCAAAGTCAAACCACTTCAAAAAATTGAAATAAACCTTTCTCAACATGCGCCATTAATCAGTCAACCAGAAAACTATCTTATTACTGATGAAATATGGCAGCAGAGGTATCAAATTGAAAATAACGAAGTCTCAAATTACCTAGATGCTCCAGATAGCCTCTGGGGTTCAGGAAATAGGGTAAACTATGCTCAAATTGAGAGTAAAGTGATTGACATTGGTCAGTCTCTTTACCTCATACAGGCAAGCGATTTACAGCTCAGTAAAGTTGATAACAGAAGGCGTGCCGCCTTCAATTATGCTGGTATAAATTATGATCTTCCTGTAACAGATCCGAATTTTGAGCAACAACTAACAGAGCCAGACAATCAACAGATACTCTGTGTCAGCCTTGGTGAAAAATATGACCCATCAGGCGGGAACAACTACTCATGCTACAAGATTGTTGCCACAATCCTGTAGCTGGAAAAGATTATGAAAACATTTACCATTGGCTTTACCCAGAAAGGCGCAAACAAGTTTTTCACCCTTATCAAAGATAGTCACGTATCCAGAATTATAGATGTAAGGCTAAATAATGTATCTCAACTCGCTGGCTTCGCCAAGCGAGATGATTTGAAATTTTTTCTGTCTGAATTATGTGATGCAGATTATATTCATCTTGAAGATTTAGCGCCAACTAAAAATATTCTTAGTGATTATAAAAAGAAGATAATTACATGGGAGGCTTACGAGGACAAATTTCTAAACTTAATAGCAAAAAGGAACATTGAGCGCTCAGTTGATAAATCTATGCTTGATAACGGTTGTTTGCTATGTAGTGAGCATAAACCGCATCATTGCCATAGACGGCTTGTAGTAGATTATCTAAACGACCACTGGGACACAGAAATTGATGTGGTGCATTTAATATGAGCATACAAGAAATACCTACCGTACTAATTGCTTATCCACCAGCATTTTCATGTTACGGAAAATTTGAAAGAAAATTAACAACAATTCTTGCTAATTTTAACCAGTTTTATATTGCTTATATGGCAGATGATAATGATTTCATTAATAAACACCTTTCATCTGATAAAAGAGTTAGCGATTCTATTACATCACCTATTGATGAAGAGCATTTGAACCAAATTAGTCACGCAATCATATTTAATGATGGTGAGACATTTAATCATTTAATTGATAATGCGAAAATCCAAGGAATAAAGTCACGAGTAATTGATGCTGGCATCACCAAAGTAGCAAATAAAGATAAAGGTGATAAATATGATGTTTATATCGGCCGTGGATCCGATTGGGGTAACCCCTATGCTGTTGGGTTCGGTGCTTCACCAGGTGAAGAACAAAATGACCGCGACGAGGCAATAAGAAAATATAAATATGACTTTGAAAGAAACTTTCTTCAAAATAGCAAAGAAGATGCGCTTAAGTTGAAAGGCAAAATTCTAGGTTGTCATTGCAAACCGCTTGCTTGTCATGGAGATGTTTTGGCTGAGTATCTTAACTCACTCGATGATGGGCAATAGCGGTAAAAATCGTATAACAAATAGCTCCAGCGGATAGTTTAAAGTGTCACTTTTTTTGCATTCGCAAAAATGTGCCACTTTAAACTGCCGCTGAGCAAGGCGTTAGCCTCATGAGAGAATGTACATTGTGCTTAAATTGAAAGAAATAATGGAGTTACTTGAGGTTAGTGAAACTGATGCTATCAAGGCTGTATTAAATTTAGTGTCCCCACCGCCGCCTCCAGCTACAAGGCAAAACTGGTCAAGACAATCTACATTTGGGCATAGTGCTCCTACTACACAAGATTTATGGGCGAAATTGGTAGAGTCAAATTTCAGGTGTGATAAATGCCAGAGTCAAATGCGATTGTCGTTTAATCACATAAATAGTGATGCAACTGATCACCGTTTAGAAAACTTAGAGGTTATATGTTTTGCCTGTAATAGAGCCGCATCAGTAAAGGGAACAAAAGATGCCGACCACCACTATAAACTTGCAATGGCCGCTATTGAACTTTGGAAAAAAGAACACAATTACCCAACATTAAATCAAATTCGAGATAAAGCAGGCGTTGATCAGATTGGTGGAGCTACATACCTTCTGAAATTCATCGAGACGCGACTAAATGACAAAAGCTAATGCCCAGCTGCATCAAATAACTTAGGATAAATAATGAATACGAATGTTGTTGTAAAAAAAGAAGGCGCACTACTAGCAACAGACTTATCTAAGTTTGAAGAATATTTAGATCACTTAGGGTTGCCGACTGAAAATATTATTGCAGAAATTAATGAACGCCAAGTTATTGAGAAAAACTTACCTGCATTTATCGACTCATTGCCTGCTGAAACAAAGCGTGATGCAAGATACTTGTCAAAGTTTGTTGCAGGGGCTGCGATAGGTCTTTTTGATGCGTCTCTAAACTATGTTTGGAATGAGGTTGTACTAAATTTACGTCAGAAGGCAATAGTATATGGCTTGGATATGTTCTTTGATGCTGCCGTTGGCGGTGGACGTAGAGAATTGTATTCCACTGAAGATGATCTTTCTGGTATTAAAGATAATAATTTAATTAATACCTGCCGCAAACTCGAACTTATCTCAGAAATAATTTATACCAAATTACACCATATTTTGACCATGCGGAACGATATTGGGGCATCACACCCCAATACTTATTCTATAAATGGTTTTGAGTTAATGGGTTGGCTTCAAACATGTGTAATTGATGTTTTAAATGACAAACCTTCGGAATCTGCAATCCAAATAAAGTCCTTTATAAATAATTTAAAGGTTTCGACAACACCGCTTGATGAAGCTGCAATAAGGGGTATGGAGATCCCCCTAGCTGACCTTTCACTGCAAAATACAGGAAACCTTTTACATAGCGTATTTGGGATTTATACTACAAAGGCTACTGGCAATATTGTCAGAAAAAATATCTCACTAGTTGCTCCTCACATTTGGCAACGTGGTAGCGATAACGTCAAATACAAGCTAGGATGGAAATAGGTATCAATCTCTAGAATCTCGGATTATATCTTTGGACGGCCACATAGATGATCTATTAGAAGCACGATATGCATGGGATAATTTTTATAACGAGCCTCCCCATATTAAAAAGGTTATGTCTTTTTTTAAAACGGAAAATGATATCCCCAATGAAAGAATAAATAAAATTATAAAAGTAATCCTAATTTGTCGTGTAGGTAAAGGGATACCTTATAATTCTGGAGTTTCTCCTGGCGGAAAGCCATTTTACGATAGGTTCTTTTCACTTCTTGGAGACCAGAATATTATTCTTGCTTTGATAGCCATGCATACAAATGAAGTCCGGGTTGAATTGGGTAATAAGTTTTGCCAAGAACATATGGTCAGTGTATTGAAATTGCTAAGAGCTAATGCGAGAAGCGATAGAATTCAAGAGATAATTGATTATCTTATTCAGCATGAGAAGTCACTTAACTCTATACACAATGACAAAGCGTATAAAGACCTTACAAAGAATCATATAGGGTGGGGCTAACAAGTTGCTACACGCGGACTCCGTAAGCTGTCGCGGTTTTTGCAAAAAAACGCAAAAACGCGCGCCAACTTACTCCGCCGGTGAGCAAGGCGTTAGCCCCTTAGATGTCATAGGACTGTCGTATAATTGTCGCAATGATGTCGTAACAGAAAATACAAATACACCTCAAAATATAGTCGTCTATTAACTGACTATTGAGGTGTCGAAGATGGAAATGAAAATTAACGTAGTATTACTGAAAAAACTTAGAACTGAAAAGGCTTGGTCGCAAGACCAGCTTGCCGATATTTCTGGACTAAGCCTCAGAACTATACAGCGAATTGAAAAAAGTGGTAATGCGTCCCTTGAATCAAAAAAGGCAATCGCATCAGCTTTTGAAATCAAAGCGATAGAACTTGATGTAAATGAAAATAGTTCAGCCCTAGCTGATGATGAAACTGATAATTTCTATTTTCGCGTAGAGGATGGAACAAAGCTTTCTGAGGTCATTGGCGGTGCTTATGCGTATCGAATGAACCACGATAGTCCAAAAAGTGAAGAAGAAGCAGATTTATTGGCAGGTGCTATCCAGTCAATGCATGATTGGGGTGAAATTTGGTCAGACATTGAAGCAGGTGACAGAGTTAAAGCTTCGTTTGATCTTACTCAACTTATTGAAGAGTTAAAAACAGAAGGATTTTGGGTGTTTGGTTTAAGAACAAATGAGGAATACCCAGGAATAAAGGGCGATAAATGGCCAATAGCAAATATATTTGTCATGCGTTCTGATAACCCTAAAATTATTAAACTTGATCTTGCAAATACGGGCTAACAAAAATAAGGGGACGCTACCCTTTAAAAATAAGGGCGAAAATAAGGGGACGCTACCCTTTGGAAATAAGGGGACGCTACCCTTTTATCTGTTAAAATACACCTATGCCAAGACAAGCCAGAAGCGTATTTGCTAATATCCCACATCACATTACCCAGAGAGGCAATCGCCGTGGTGATGTTTTCTTTTGTGATGCTGATAAAGACTACTATTTA
>QPIL01000052.1 GCA_003666325.1 Methylococcales symbiont of Iophon sp. n. MRB-2018 | reverse complement strand
TAATCAAAAATCAAGGAGTCTTTCGTCTTTCGTCTTTCGTCTTTCGTCTTTCGTCTTTCGTCTTTCGTCTTTCGTCTTTCGTCTTTCGTCTTTCGTCTTTCGTCTTTCGTCTTTCGTCTTTCGTCTTTCGTCTTGAGTCTTGAGTCTTGATGCTGGCTTATGCCGCCTGAACAGGAATGGTATGACTTGAATGTATTATTTCATTTTTCTCATTAAAATAAACCAGCGTTGGCTTATAATTTTCTAATTCTTTTGCATCATAACAGGCAAAGGTGCAAACAATGATCAAATCACCTGCACAGGCAAGACGTGCAGCAGCACCATTAACAGAAAACACACCAGAACCCTCTTCTGCACGAATAGCATAAGTAGTAAAACGTCCACCCGTATTAATATTGTATATCTGGATCTGCTCGTATTCTTTAATCTCGGCAAAATCAAGAATTTTGCCATCTATTGCACAAGACCCTTCATAACCCAATTCCGAATAGGTCACAGTGGCTCTATGTAACTTTGCTTTTAGCATTGTCGTTTGCATATTTCTCTATCTGAAAAAACTTAGTAACTGGATATTATGCATTAAAATAACACAATATTCAAAATCTAAACCATTCCTCTAATCCATGTTTAGAAAAACCAACCCCTGTTTTCTAAATCTTCTTTACATGTTGTTAATTGCACTCTAAAAAGATCCCCCCTTTTCTTTACTTTTTTAGATACGCCAATGAGCCACGGTTTTTTTAAATATGTTTGTCGCTTAAACCCTCCAAGCCCCTCATGGTAAGCGAGATATAATTTTTCTGTATCCCATTTTGAAATAGCCAATTTATCATGGCTATTATGGCAGTACCAGCCAACAAAATCACTGGCATCATAAAAATCATCTCTATCTCCTCCCCAATGCCCTCCATTATTTAAGTAGTCTTGCCAGGTACCCTTTTGTGCCTGTGCGTAACCATAAGCACTACTCGACCGAAACCATGGAATGATACCTAATAACCAAGGTCGAGGTGGTTGAGCATCTGCAACAAAACGTGACTCTTGATGGATGATTGCCATAATCACATGAATAGGCACTCCCCAGTTTTTTTCCGCTTGCTTTACATCAGAATACCAATCATTTTTTTCTTTAAATATTTCACAAATATTATTAGTTCGTTTTGGTGCTGTCGTGGTACATGCACATAACAGAAGAATAATACAAAAAGATAATAATTTTCTTAGCATAATAATTTTGAACAAAACAGGAGATAATCAATGTTTCTAACAACCATAGTCACAACACAATAGTGAGACAATGAATGGTTAAAATATACACAATAAATCACTCTTTTTCGTCAACCCCTGCTTGTTCCGTCAAACTTTTGGGTAAGGTTTTCTTTACTTTTACACCTAACTCAACAAAACTGCTTGCTTGTCGAATTAAATTACCACTGCCTGTGCTGAGTTTATTCATGACTCCGTCATAAGTTTTATTAGCGGTACTTAATTGAGTCCCCAGTTTTTCCAAGTCTTCTGCAAAACCTCTGATTTTGTCATATAAGGTACCGGCTTTATCGGCAATCATTTTGGCATTTTGATTTTGTCGTTCATATCGCCAGATATTCTCAATGGTTTTTAATGTGGCTAATAATGTAGTGGGTGTAACAACGACTATTTTATGCTCAAAGGCATTGCTGAATAATTTTTCATCCGCTTGAAATGCTACTATAAAAGCAGATTCTATTGGCATAAAAAGAAGCACAAAGTCTAATGACCGCAATCCTTTAAGCCCTGAATAGTCTTTATCACTCAAACCTTTTATATGTTCTCTTACCGCTTTGGTATGTGCCTTTAATGCTATAACTCGCCGCTCATCATCTTCTGTTGAGCAATATTCTTCATAGGCCAGTAAAGATACTTTTGAATCGACCACCACATCCTTATTTTCTGGTAAGTGGACAATCACATCGGGTTTGAATAGATTATTGTCTTGATCTCTAAACCCACCTTGGGTTTCATATTCTATGCCTTTGCGCAAGCCTGATTGCTCCAGCACTTTTTGCAGTATCATTTCACCCCAGTTACCCTGGATTTTTTTATCGCCTTTAAGTGCTTTAGTCAGGTTTAACGCGCCCTGATTCATTTTTTCGGTGTCACGGCGGAGCGAGACTATTTCTTCTCGTAATGAAATTCGGTCTTTGGTTTCACTATCGTAGACTGATTCAATCCTTTGTTTAAAATCAATCAACTGCTCTTTAATCGGACTGACGATATGCCCCATGCTGGTTTTATTTTGTTCTGAAAACTGCTTGCTTCTGTCTTCAAAAATTTTATGGGCTAAGTTCTCAAATTGGGTTTTTAGCTGGTTTTCTGCATCCTGCAATAATTTTATTTTCTCTTGGGCATTTTTAGTTTGCTCTTCCAGCCGTGTTTTTAACGTTGCATTTTCTGTTTTACTGCTAATTAATTGTTGCCGTAGTTGCTGATAATCACTTGCTTTGCTTTCTTCTAATTTTAATTTTTCCTCTGTCACAGCCTGATTAACAAGCAACTGTTGCTTATCTTCAATGCTCTGTTTTAAATCATTCTCCAGTTCGTCAATATCAGTTTGATAGCGTGAAAATATTTGCTTATTTAAACGCCATTGCACAATGACAACAATGAGCAGTCCGATGGTTGCTGATACAATCAGCCAATAATTGTTCATTACAATGTTTTAAATACAGTACTGGCAGCATCTATGGTTTTTTCAATATCTTCCTCACTGTGTGCAGCAGATACAAAACCAGCCTCAAATGCAGACGGTGCCAAATAAACACCTTGTTGCAACATGCCATGAAAAAACTGTTTAAAGCGCTCCTGGTCAGTTTTCATCACTTGCGAAAAATGGCTGACTTTTTCTTCGTTGCTAAAAAATAGCCCAAACATAGCACCCACTCTATTAACAGAAAAAGGTATACCCGCTTGCTTGGCTTTATCTTTTATAGCAATAACTAATTGTTCTGTTTTTTCTGATAATTGCTGATAAAAGCCAGCTTGTGAAATTAACTCTAATGTTTTTAAACCAGCAGCCATAGCAACAGGGTTTCCAGATAAAGTACCTGCCTGATAAACTGGTCCTATTGGTGCAAGATGTTGCATTATTTTTTGAATACCACCAAAAGCACCGACTGGCATCCCGCCACCAATGATTTTTCCTAGTGTGGTCAAATCAGGCAATACATTGTAAACCCCTTGTGCACCTTGTAATCCTACTCTAAACCCAGTCATCACCTCATCAAAAATCAATACCGTATTATGTTGATCACAGACTTTGCGTAATGTCTGTAAAAAACCAGGTAGTGGTGGTATACAATTCATATTGCCAGCAACAGGTTCCACAATAATACAAGCAATTTCATCGCCTATCTCTGCAAATAATTTTTCAACCATTTCACTATCGTTATAACTAAGAGTGATGGTATCCTCAGCCAAACTGGCAGGTACACCAGGGGAGCTAGGAACGCCCAAAGTTAATAATCCAGACCCCGCTTTAACTAATAAAGAATCAGAATGTCCATGATAACATCCCTCAAACTTTACGATTTTGTCCCGTCTGGTATAGCCCCGCGCCAAACGCAAAGCACTCATCGTCGCTTCTGTACCAGAACTCACCATTCGCACCATATCAATAGAGGGTACGATTTCACACACTTTGGCTGCCATCAATGTTTCTATTTCTGTTGGTGCCCCAAAACTTAAACCTTTCTCGGCTGTTTGCTTTACTACCTCTATAATTTCTGGGTGGACATGTCCTAAAATCATTGCCCCCCATGAGTTTACATAATCTATATAAGACTTGTTTTCACTATCATAAATATAACAACCTTTTGCACGGTCTATATACACAGGCGTACCGCCTACACTACTAAACGATCTAACGGGGGAGTTAACACCACCAGGAATTACTTTTTTTGCATTGGTAAATAAAGTGTTGGATTGAGTCATATTTTTTTTAAAATTAAAAACGAATAATCGGTGAAGAATAGGGGAAGTTAAAAAGGGGATCAAGTAAATACTTTTTTTGATGGTGTTATATTACTTGAATTTACATTTTTTAGGGGTATAAAAGATTAAGGCGAAAGACTAAAGACGAAAGACGAAAGACGAAAGACGAAAGACGAAAGACGAAAGACGAAAGACGAAAGACGAAAGACTAAAGACTAAAGACTAAAGACTAAAGACTAAAGGCTAAAGGCTAAAGGCTAAAGGCTAAAGGCTCAAGGCTCAAGGCTCAAGGCTCAAGGCTCAGGACTAATTGATGTGGATTATGCAAAATAACTACCTCTTTTTATAGTGTCTGGTTTTGGCGTTAGCAAATTCGAAGAAAATATTAAATTCAACTACAATGCAATTTTTACTAAAAATTGAGATAAAAAATGAAATCCTTTTTTTTTCTGACAGGAATAGTATTGTTGTCGAGCTGTGCTAGCGTTGAACAACATAAACCCGATATTCATGCTAAAGCCTCTAACCAAGCTATTGCTCAACAGCGCAATTCACTTTCAAAAAATACTTTAAATAAGGGATTTGGCCCTCAATCGCCTCGAGATATAGATTCCAAGATAGGAAATAATAAAATTACATTTAATACTGCTCCAGATTTTACAAAAATGAATCTTTGTAATATACATTTTCATAAAAATGCCGAACATAAGGGCGGTGAATTTACCAAGTTTGCGGGTAATGGTGATGGGCATGGATATCATGGTGGCTACCTGTTTTCTGGTAGTCTTAGTGTTGCAGAGCTAAAGCCCGCCGACCAAAGTATATGTCCAAGTAAACACGGAGACCTTAAATCAGGCGATACTATTGAAGTTCATTATGTACATTCAAGTGCCCAGGTCAGCCCCGGCCCTACTTTGGCTTCTTGCCTAAGTGACTCAATCACGAATCCTCAGTTACGTGTAGAAACACAAATATATGTACTGGTAAAAGATAAGAATGCAAATGACTTTGCTAAGTTGACAAAACATGGAATTAAAAACGATCTTTACCAAGCAGTCAGTATCCCTAAAACTACAGGTATTCCCATTGAATATTCAGGGTCAACGACCGGTCCTAGTTACAACGAAAAAGGTTCACCCCTCCAAGTCACATGGAGTGTTCGGCCTAAAGTATTAAAAATTAATATAGAGACAGTGGGGGAATGGTGTAAAGAAAATATATTTAATGAAGACCATGCTCATGGTGTCAGAAACCTTGTTGTTAATCACCATCTTTTGTCAACGATAAAGTGATCATTTTGTAAAGATTGCTAACAATATAAATTAAAGAGCTTAGATATTCAGGACTAAGGACTAAAGACTAAAGACTAAAGACTAAGGACTAAGGACTAAGGACTAAAGACTAAGGACTAAAGTAACTGGAACCTCTGTTATCACACGTCATTCCCGAAGTCTGTTATCCACAGAAGACATGTAGGGACGAGTAAAGAAAAAATGGGGACAGGCTACTTTTTATGATGTAACATCCTTTTTCTTTTGCAAAAAGTGGGAATAATTGATAAAAAGTAGCCTGTCCCCATTACCCTTAAAATGGTATGCAATGCAAGGACATGCAAGGAAATGTAAGGGCAAGTGCCTCTGCTCGCCCGCTCTTCCAATATTCCCATAACAACAGGGCGAGCAGCCCCCTCCCCTACGTTTTATTAACATGGTATGCAATGCAGGGAACATACAGGACATGCAAGGACATGTAGGGGCGAGCGGCTGCTCGCCCTGTTACCGTCATTCTAC
>QPIL01000053.1 GCA_003666325.1 Methylococcales symbiont of Iophon sp. n. MRB-2018 | reverse complement strand
ATTACCCCAGACCAATTAGCTTGGTTAAACAAAATAAAAGAACAAATCGCCCAAAATGCAGAAATGACCGTCGATGATTTTGAATACACACCCTTCAACCAAGAAGGAGGACTGCTAAAAGCAACCGAGCTGTTTGGCAAAGAGCTACAGCCAATGATTGATGAATTGAATGGGTATTTGATTGCATGAGTGAAGTAGTAACAAAAAAGCTGCCTAAGCATTGGGTATGGACTACATTAGGGGATGTTTTTAATTGGGGTAGTGGCGGAACACCTAAAAGGACTAATCCAGACTACTATGATGGTGAAATCCCTTGGTTAATCATTCGTGATTTAAACGATGGACCAATTGGTGACTCGAAAACTAAGATTAATGAAAAAGGATTAAATAATAGCTCCGCAAAATGGGTTGAGCCTGGCTCTGTACTAGTGGCTATGTATGGGTCAATTGGTAAGTTAGGGTTAGCGACAGAAAGGCTTACAACGAATCAGGCAATTGCATTTACTCTTCCCGAACCAAATGATGCAAAGTTTCTATTCTACTATTTGATGCTTTCACGTACTGCTTTAGCTCAACAAGGTAAAGGGATTGCGCAGAAAAACATAAGCCAAACCGTATTAAAAGCATTTCCATTTCCATTGGCACCGTTAGAACAACAAAAACGCATCGTCGCTAAAATCGAAGAACTCTTCTCCCATATTGATGCAGGAATAGAAGCCCTAAAAAAAGCTCAACAACTGCTAAAACAATACCGCCAATCCGTCCTTAAAGCCGCCGTTACTGGTGAGTTAACCAAAGACTGGCGCGAGGCAAACAAAAATAAGCTAGAACCAGCAAGCCAACTACTCGAACGCATCCTAAAAGAACGCCGCCAAAAATGGGAAGAGCAACAGCTCAAACAATTCCAAGCCAAAGGCAAGGTGCCTAAGGATGATAAGTGGAAGGGGAAATATAAAGAGCCAGAGATTGCGGTGATTGATATTTTGCCAAGTATACCTGAGGAGTGGGTGTGGGCTACGTTGCCGCAGCTGGGTGAATTAAATAGAGGAAAATCCAAACACAGGCCAAGGAATGATCCTAGTTTGTATGGAGGGGATTACCCTTTTATCCAAACGGGGGATGTTCGCGCAGCGAATACATGGTTAAAGAAATACACGCAAACATATTCTAATAAAGGGGTGGCACAAAGCCGTTTGTGGCCTCGAGGTAGCATGTGTATAACAATAGCGGCGAATATTGCGGATACGGCTATATTAGATTTTGACGCGTGTTTCCCTGACAGCATTGTTGGCTTTGTTCCAGTAAATGCTTCAGTGAATGTTGAGGTGATTGAGTTTTTTATTAGGACAGTGAAAAGCAACTTAGAAAAATACGCTCCTGCAACTGCGCAAAAGAATATTAATTTAGCGATATTGGAAAAGGTAGCTATTCCATTGCTACCAAGAGGCGAGCAGTTAGAGTTGCTCAATAACCTAAAATATAAAATCAGTATGGCTGATCGTCTAGAAAGTGAAATTGTGACACAGCTTATTAGTGCAGATAAAAACAAACAATCCGTATTAGCATCGGCTTTTTTAGGTAGGCTTATTTAAGGGCGAAGTGCTTAGCTTTAGGCTCGCGGAAAATGAAGAGAATTAGGATGGAAGAAAAAATTAGAGTGTTAACGTTAGACGGTGGCGGAGTAAGGGGCTATTTAAGTGCGAAAATCTTATTTAACCTTGAAACACTTCTAAATAATGAGAACAATGAAAATATTAATATTGGCCAAAGGTTTGACCTAATTGTAGGTACATCTACGGGAGGAATAATTGCATGTGCTCTGTCAATAGGGAAATCAGCAAAAGAAATATTTGAATTATACGAAATCCTAATTCCAAAGGTTTTCACTCCAATTAGTAAAGGGTATTTTAAAAACAAATATTCCAGTAAAGCTTTAAGGAAAGAGCTTGATAATATTTTAGGGGATAAAGAGCTTAAAGATGTGATAACAGGCTTATGTATTACTAGTGTTGACGTTGAAAACAGTAGCCCAAGGTTTCATAAAAGCAATTATTTTGAGAGAAATGCACCGAGACAAGATGAAAAGTTACTGGATTTAGCATTAGCAACATCAGCTGCGCCAACCTATTTTTCTTTGGTGGATTCAAAACACTCAACAAATCTAACGGATGGCGGTGTCGTTGCAAATAACCCATCATTGGTAGGTTTGATTGATGCTATGCAACTCACCAGTAATAATATTGAACAAATTTCATTAGTTTCCATTGGTACTGGGGATCAATGTCATATGCCTTATAACGTAGAAAAGCTTAAAAATAGTGGCAAATTAAAATGGATTTATCAATCGAATAGCTCGCCAATTCTAGAGTTATTAATGGAAAGCCAATCAAAGTTAGCTCATTTTCAAACAGGTTTTTTGTTGGGTGACCGGTATATTAGGCTTAACCCAAAACTTAGCGTAACCATTGAACTTGACTCTGTAGATAAAATTGACAGCTTGAAAAATTTGGCAGATATAAGTAAAAAAGATTTAGATATGGTTCAAAAATTACTGTTTTGACCCTTGGTTAGAGAGGTATCGCAGTATCTTATTGTATCCTTTTATCTGTTTTTTGTGAGAGTTACAACGGCTAACCAAAGTAGGTCTCTGGCAAAAAGGGCAATTATTATTATGCTTTATTCCTAAGCATTTCATTTTATTTAAAAGCGTATTCCATTTTTTTTTACCTCCCCATATATCGATGTCACTCGTAAGCGTATTGAAGATGGATTCAGAGTTACTTTCATTTATACCTTCACTCGCTTTATCTAATGCAGCAAACAAGCCATGCCTATAAGCTTCCCAGGGCTCATTTCCAAATTTCTTAACGTAGCACATATAATAAAAGTATTCGGTTAATAACTCATTGATAAAGCAGGCGAAGGATTTGCTGTTTTGTTGTTTTAGTTTTATGTCACTCTCAATGCTCAAGCATAAGGTGTTATCCGAGTTAATGTGCCAATATTCGGATGGAATATCACTTTTCCAAGAGAGTAGTTTTTCTGAGGTTTCATTCACTTTACTTGGGTATAAGCTTTCATCAAGTAAGATATTAATATGAAAATGCTTGTTGATATGTTTTGGGTTTTTCTTTCTTTCAGTATTCCATGAGTGGCAAGCTAATTTTTTGCCTCTTCCTTTAGTTTTATTTTCTAAGCAAGCAGACAGAAAGAAGCATCCTGATATTCGATTGCCTATAGTCGTTAATTCTGGCTGTAATAGTTTTAACCCATCAATATCATCCTTAGTAGGTTTCAATATTTTATAGCTGGTTTAAGTGGTGTGCTATATGCTCGGCTAGCTATCAATGCAGCCGTTATATTTGATTCTATTCCTGTGCCCTCTGGAAACCGACTGCCGAAAGAAGTAACTAACAAGGTTTCATTATCAGTTCTAACGGCTTCACTTAAGCCAATTGATAGGGAGGTCAAAAAATTAGTGAGGTTTGTTCGACCAGGCAAATGTTCATCTAACTTTGTATCTTCGCAAGGGTGTTTCACGCCATCCTGGTTAAGGTATATTCCAATTGAATTAACAACTGCCGATAAATCTAAAGCAACATTTTCATTTTTAGTGTAACCCTCTTCTGAAAATGCTTGTGCAATGGCAGCCATAATCATAATGGAAGAAAATTTACTATTATCTTGTGGGTACTGATGGTCGCGCCAAGCTTTAATGTAGCGAGAGTAAAAGATAAATTTGGTGCCATGTTCATCTTTCATTTCTTCAACCCATTCTTGTATTTCTCTGGGGTCTGATCTAAGCCAACCATCATCAGTAGCCAGCAAAATATTGGTTGCTTCATCGTATGATAGAAACCTTGATGCTGAATCACTGAATTGGGTTGGATCTGAAAAATTTAAAGCATACGACTCTTTTATAGTATGAGCTTCTTTGTCAGGAATTGAGTATATAGGTAAGTCAATATGAGCCTTGCTAGTAATTGTTATTCTTAAGCATTTTGAGTGTTTTTTTAAGCTCCAGTTTTTCTTATCACATAAATCTTGAACACACTTTTGAATAACTTCTCTTACTATATTAGCGGCTGCCTGGAAATTTCCATTTGATTCGTTTTCAATGTAACTTAATGGTAGGTATACGCCATCATCTAAATCCATTTGCTGTGTTGGTGGGTTTGAAGGCAGATTAATAGTTTTATATACAAAAGAGCCTTGAGACATAAATAAAGGTTTAATTTTTTTATCAATATTTGTGGTGAACTCACTCAGGAGTTGTATCGTGTCTTGGGTGAAGTATTCTGTTTGATTTTCGTTGAAAGCTTTTCTGATAGCAGCCCTAATTTCTTTTCGAGCAGACAATAAGTCTTTTTTATCATCGTCAGTTAAGTCAATATTTTTTCGAAAGTTACTAAAATTTGCATTGAAATTATATTGCTTCATAATTCTTCCCTTGATGAGTTCCTTTTAATATGAGGGCTAACTAGAAGAACTCAAGGCCAATAGGTTATGAGTAAAATTCAGGTGGCTAACCGATACGGCACGACAACTAGATCAAAAGATGAGTATTTTAGCCATTCAAGCAGGGCTGGATAATGTAGAGCCGATGAAGGTTGTTTTCACGCAAGTGTTACCTGATACCGGAAAGACTTCTGATTAAGCTTCTTTTCAATCACCTCTATGGATTCTCCCATTTCAATGGCTGTAGAGCTGGCAATGCTACGAACGATGCCATGACGTATAAATTTTGAATGAACTATTTTCAACGTGTATTGAAATCCTAAATCATAAATTTAAGAGTTAGTTCTGAAAATTTGACCTTTTAATTTATGAACACTATAATTATCAATATATAAATATATGAGATATATAGTGCCCATGATTGAAGTGGATAAAAAACGAAGCGCTGTTGTTTTCCCTAAAAATAAGAAAGTTTTAGAGCAACTTGGCGAGAATATTAAACTTGCCTGTAAACGGCGTGGCTACACACAGGTTTTGATCTCTGAACGAACGGGTCTAAGCCGTTTAACCATTCGTAGAGTATTACAAGGTGATTCTGGCGTTTCTATAGGTCACTATGTGGCGGTGCTCGCGGTGCTTGGTTTAACGGATGACTTTACCAAGGTCGCCAGTGATGATGAGCTGGGGCGGAAACTTCAGGATATTAAGCTACTGAGTAAAGGTTAAGGTGGCCAATATGAGTACGGAAGTTTATGTTTTTGCCGATTGGGAAGCGTTTAATGCGCCTGTTCTTGTTGGTACTTTACGATCCTCAGTCATTAAAAATAAAGAGCATTTTAGTTTTAACTACGATGCTGATTGGCTGCAATCCCCGTATGCACAAAAGATAGACCCAAGCCTGAACCTGTATTCTGGTGAACAGCACAATGAAGGATCTAACAATTTTCGAACCTTTTTGGACTCGTGCCCTGATCGGTGGGGGAGATTGTTAATGAAACGGCGCGAGGCGGTAATTGCTCGCCAAGAGGATCGCCGTCTGAGAGTGCTTAATGAGATGGATTATTTACTGGGCGTGCATGACTTGTATCGTTTAGGCGCATTGCGGTTTAAACGTGATTTACACGGTGTATTTTTAGATAATGATGAAAAGTTAACAGCGCCGCCAATTTCTTCTTTAAGGGATTTGGAATATGCAGCACAACAGGTTGAATATAATGTTGATATTGATAACCCTGAATATTTAAAATGGTTAAACATGTTGATGTCGCCTGGGTCGTCTTTAGGTGGTGCAAGGCCTAAAGCC
>QPIL01000054.1 GCA_003666325.1 Methylococcales symbiont of Iophon sp. n. MRB-2018 | reverse complement strand
GAATCATCTGCAATAGCAGGAAGGTGACTATGAAGTGCGGCATTTCTGGCTTTGATAATGGCATTTTCAACAAAGCTAGCGCCTGTTTCTTCCGCTTCTTCTATCTTAAATTGAGATTGTGGAATAATATTCTGATTTTTTAATATCGTTTGAATCTCTCTGATTTTCCCTTGATTTCCACTGGCTAAGACTATTTTTTTGTTTGCTAAAAAGGTCATAGAATCTATTAAAATATAAAATAGTTATTGCGTATCTGCCAATGCAAGACGTTGTTTTTCTAATAATTGATTGATGCCAAACTCTGCTAATTTCAGCATACTATTCAATTCGTCTTTTCTAAAGGCATGGCCTTCAGCCGTACCTTGAATTTCAATAAAGGCTGATGCATCATTCATCACTACATTCATGTCGGTTTCTGCATTGCTATCTTCTGCATAATCCAGATCTAAAACAGCTATTCCATTGTAAATACCCACAGAAACAGCAGCAATTTGACCGTGAACAGGGTTCTTTTTAATATGCCTTTTAGCAAGCATACGATTAATCGCTAATGATAATGCGACAAAACCACCGCTAATGGCGGCAGTACGAGTGCCACCGTCAGCCTGAATGACATCACAATCAATAGTAATGGTATGCTCACCCAGTGCTTTTAAATCAATGGCAGCACGTAAAGATCGACCAATTAATCGCTGAATTTCTAATGTACGCCCTCCTTGTTTCCCTCTAGCCGCTTCACGTCCCATGCGATCATTTGTTGAGCGAGGTAACATGCCATATTCTGCAGTGACCCAACCCTTGTATGATTAAAGTTACTGCTAAAACCAGTTTTTATATAGAATAGGATTTCTATTTAAAAAATCATGGTACAACGTGGTGAAACTTGACACTTAGTCCTTAGTCCTTAGTCTTTTTTAGGTATTTTTTGGTTTAGGTTTTTAAGGGTTGACCACCCTACCCTCTTCCTTTTTTCATCATCATTCCTTTAGATGGGTTATAGCCAATCACTGCAATAGTCATAAAAAGTACAAATGCAATCAAAGTATAAAAAAAGGCATATTGATTAAACTCTCCATACAAAGAAAATCTTATTAACTCAATTGCTTGTGAAAAAGGATTATAGTGCGCTAGGTTATGTAATAACACACTGGATTCTTTCATTTTCCATAGGGGATATAGAGCAGTAGACATAAAAAACATCGGAAAGATGACAAAATTCATCACCCCTGCAAAATTTTCTAGTTGTTTAATAAATGAAGATAATAATAGACCTAATGCTCCTAACATTACGCCAGACAAAATTAATGCAGGAAGTATATATAAATAACCTTCCCATGGTGCTTCAATCTCATAAAACCAGGCAATTGCAAGAAATACATAGGCTTGTAATACAGACACCGAAACTCCTGCAATTAATTTACTCATTAACAAAAACCAGCGTGGTAAAGGGCATACCATTAATATACGCATACTGCCCATTTCTCTGTCATAAACCATAGATAATGAGCTTTGCATTCCATTGAATAGTTGAATCATACCGATCAGACCTGGGGTAATATAGACTTCGTAAAGGATATATGTCTCATAAGGAGGGCTAATTGCTACGCCTAAAGTTGCTCTAAACCCAGCCGCGAATATAAATAACCAAACTAAAGGACGAACTAAGGCCGCTATAAAACGTTCGCGTTGACGCACAAACCGCCATAATTCACGTCCAATTATGCCCTGCATAGCACGCAGGTAATGCAAAATATTCATCCTTTTCTTCTTTCTGTTATTTGTTGAAAGGCTTCATTAATGGAATGCGTATTAGTGGCTTGTATTACTTCATTTAATGTGCCTTTCTGTTTGATTTTTCCTTGATGTAAAACAACAATTTGATCTTGAGGGTGGATTTCATCAATCAAATGCGTTGCCCAAAGAATGGCGAGGTCTTGTTCTATTGCTAACTGATGCAGATGTTCAACAATGGATTGCCTACTCGGTATATCTAAACCAACTGTCGGTTCATCTAATAATAATAATGAAGGTTTATGTAATAAGGCTCTGGCAATTTCCACGCGCCGTCTATGTCCTCCATTAAGTTGTCGGATTTTTTCACCACGTCGGTCATACATATTTAACCGTTCTAATTCTTCTTGAATCCGTTGTTTTGCTAATTTACCACTCAAGCCATGCAATGCTGTGTGATAACGCAAATTTTGTAGGACTGTTAAGTCCATGTCCAGAGTGGTTTGTTGAAAAACTACACCTAATTTCGATAGGGCTTGCTGTGTTTGTTGTTTGACATCAAAACCACATAATGTGATTTTTCCTTCTCGGCTGTCGTAAAGCCGTGTAATTAAAGAAAATAAAGTGCTTTTACCCGCACCATTTGGCCCAAGTAAGATGGTACATTCTGACGATTTAACAGTAAAATCCACTTGCTCTAATGCTTTTTTTCCACTGTAGGAAAAACTTAAATTTTCAATGCTCAGTGCCGTGGTTTGAATTTTCTGTCTACTCATGGCTTTGCAACAATACCCCAAGGAAAACGCCCAACTGCTACTGATTTTGTCACTTTATGGTTTTCAAGATCAATAATTGAAATGTCATTACTCCGTCCATTGGTGGAGTACAAGCGCTTTTGGTCGGGTGAAAAAGCTAAATTCCATACTCGCTGCCCTACTAACAAAAATTTTTCAATTTCTAATGTCTGTGCATTAATAACAGCAACACGGTTAGCAGGCCCAATAGCTATATAACCCCAGCGTCTCTCTTTATCTATCACCACACCTACTGGCTGAATTTTATTGGCATTAACACCTGGTATATCCAGCCTTATAGTTTTGATGATTTGTTTGGTATTAACGTCTAAGATCATCAATGTTCCTGCGATCTCAGAGGTCACCCACAATTGTGTACTATCTATTGTAAAATTGGCAGCTCTGGGACGCGGATCTACTAAGGTATTCTCAACTATTTTATTGGTTTTAGGATCTATCCAATGAATCATGTTGGTTGTTTCGGATGCACTAATGACCCATTGGTTATCAGGGCTAACTGCAATTCCTTCTGGCTCCACCCCCACTTTAATCTGTGCAATTTCTTTTTTATTAATGACATCAATCACTGTCACTAAATTATCATCTTCATTGGAAACATATAAGAGATTACCAGTAGGATTTAATGCAAAAGTTTCAGGGTCTTCGCCCGAAGGTAATTGAGCGATTTCTTGATAGTTATTGGTAGAAAATACTTTAACTGTATTGTCATCACTGGTCGCAATGTATAAATATTTATAATCGGGACTTAGAGCAATGCCTCTTGGGCGTTGCCCGATTTCAATGGTTTTTAACAGTTTCCCTGCTATTGGATCAACAATAGCTAGTGCGTTATCTTTTTCTAGGGTAACAAAAACAGTTTCAGCTTGAGCTAAATAACTCAGAAGTATTGATATTAAAATTGCGTATTTCATTGTTTTATTTTATCGATTATTTGTTTGATTAATTTTTTAAATGAATGTGTTGCATTTATGGGTTGGATTTGCTTTTGATTATCTTGTTTTTTAACAATAGATTCACTTTGTGTTTTTGACATATTATTACAAGCTGATTCAGCTTGGTCATAACCTAATGTATCTAATAGGGTTTTAGGATGTAAAAAACCTTCTATCGGTGCTACTGCGACTAATGAACGAGCCGCTGCTAACAACACCGGTTGTCTTAATTGCCCGTTCCATGCTCGAAACGACAACGGACTACCTTTATAGCCTTGTAATGAAAATTTATCACTTAATAAATAATCTTTAATTGCTTGCATTTGATTGGAATGTGTTCTGACTGATGCTTCTCCAATAGATCTGACGGCTAAATAAGCGCCATAATCTTCTTCTTCCATCCATCTTTGTGCTTGTGCTTTAAATCTATTTTGCATTTGTACTGCTCCCCATTGCTCATGTGTTCTATGCCATGCTGTGGGTGTTAAGCCTTGAGTCCCTACAATGGGCCGAGGAATCCAGGTGCGATAAGCTAGATATTCTCCAAATAAGTCTTGTTCATCTGCCACTACTAAAACATCATAATCAATATTTTGAGTAAATACTGGTACATCTGATTGGGCTGTTCTTCTTGCATCATAGCTATGTGTCCATTTTTTTTCTGCAACAATGTTCATCCCAAAGCGTTTTGCTGCACGTTTTATCGCAGATGTATATAAACTGTCTTCTTTACTTGACCCTGAGACTATAAACCATTTTCTCCATTTCTTTTTAAGCAAATACTGAGCTAGTGCATCTGCTCTCATTGCTCTGCTGGGTAATATATGTAATATATTATCTCGACACTGGCTATTTCTTAATGGATCATCTGTTGTTGTTGCATCAAAAATCAATTTATTTTGAGCTATTTCAAGATCAGCCAGTGTTTTTAACTGTTCGACTGGTAAATTAGCAATAATAAATGCAGTATCATCGGTGATTTTCTGTTTAGCTATTGCAGTTACATCACTATCAACAGCAATAATAATTTTATTTAATTGAAATTCCTGTCCAGTAAACTGCCCTGTTGTATTGTTGTCTTTAATGGCTAGTTCTGTTCCAGCTAGTCCTTTTAGCGGAACAAAATCATCCAGATTGGATAATGCCGCAGGAATTTTTTTTTCCTGAGTAATATAAGCCACTTTTATCAACTGAATATCTGCTGCAATAACTAAGTTTATAGACCCGCACAATATTAATAGTATTAATGTTTGTAAAAAACAAAATATCGGTTTTTTTTTAGCATAAATCATAAAATATAATCACTGTGCGTTCTTTGACTTAAATTACAGACTTCAATCACGGCTTTCTAATGCGATTAAAATGTTAGTTGGGATATTATATTAGCTTTATAAAACTGCACCTTACTAATTTATTCGCTGATAAACCCCTAGCAAACCTCAGACTTGCACTGATCTATATAACTGATTAACGGGGATAGTAAATTTCTGCTTTACATAATCACCTATTGTTTGCGTATAACTTTTATCTAAATATAAATCTACTCCACAAACTTGAGGAATTGTTGAGCATCTGCCATAAAATTGAAAAGTACCGGTATCCACACGATAAGTTATTGCTGGATATTCATTGCTGATAATATGACCTGCTACTACAAATGCTATTGATTGCCTAAATATGCCCGAGGAATAACTAATACTATTATCTTGCGTTTTTAGTTCTGCCAATAACACAAGTTCTTCATCTATAGTTTCACCAAAAATTTGACAATGCGCCTGTTTTAAATCGTCAGCGAGTAGGTCTGCAAAACTTTGTTTGTCCAGAGGAATATTAATGCCTTTTAACAAACCTTCTAAATTCTGATATTTCCTCATTACAATGCCTAATATTGCAAAAATATAAATGAGCTAATATTATCATCTCCCAGATTCCCACGTAGAACAAATAAAAACCGAGTAAGCCTTGGAGAATAAGGGGACGCTACCCTTTGGAGAATAAGGGGACGCTACCCTTTAGGGGGAATAAGGAATAAGGGGACGCTACCCTTTTATCTGTTAGGAGAAGGGAATAAGGGGACGCTACCCTTTTATCTGTTAGAGGGAGAATGGAATAAGAAAGAATAAGGGGACGCTACCCTTTTATCTGTTAAGAAGAATAAGGAATAAGGGGACGCTACCCTTTTATCTGTTAAAATACACCTATGAGAATAAGGGGACGCTACCCTTTTATCTGTTAAAATACACCTATGCCAAGACAAGCCAGAAGCGTATTTGCTAATATCCCACATCACATTACCCAGAGAGGCAATCGCCGTGGTGATGTTTTCTTTTGTGATGCTGATAAAGACTACTATTTA